>RFZO01000001.1 GCA_009920715.1 Actinomycetota bacterium
TCCTCCACGAGTTGTGCTGTTTCCTGCGCCTTGGGCGTGGGGAGCGCATCGATGCCCCCGTACCAGATTCCGACGTTGCCGATGTTGACTGCGGGCTTGCCCATGACGATGAGTCCTTCCGGGAGGTGACGGCGCGAGCATAACGAACATCGTCCGCGGGGCTTCCACCGGCACCCTACGATTCGTAAATGACCACGAACGCCCACGTCACCTGGCTCAACATGACCGACGACGACCCGGCCGAGCTCGACGCGTTCGAGGCAGCCATCGGGACCCGGCTCCATCCAGTGGCAAGGGAGCACCTCCTCGACAGCCGGGAACACGAGCTGACACCGTTCCCCCGCATCGAGAACCACGGTGACTACCTGTTCGGGATGCTCTTCGTCCCCTCCGACACCGCCAACACGAAGGCCGATTTCGACCGCATCGTTTTCGCGATCTCGTTCGAGCGCGTCGCGATCTCGGTGGCCACCCACAGCACGAGCACCCACAACTGGAACGCGGTGATACCGGGGCTCGGCACCCGGCGCGCCTACAGCGGCGACACGGCCCCCGGCGGAAGGTTCCTGCTCGAGCTGCTCGATGCGGTCATCGCGAGACTCAGCGAGGACGCGGTGAACCTGGAGGCAATGGTCGGCACGCGGACCTCGGAGCTCGGGTCCGGCATCGACCTCACCCAGTCGGTCGAACCCGGCGAGACCGAGAAGCTGACCAGCAAGGTGCGCCGCCGGATCATGGAGCGCTACAAGGAGCACGGTCCCACCCTTGCCGCCGTCCGGCACGAGATGCCCGCAATGAAGGCCGTGGTGGCCGAGACGAGCGCCGTGCTCGGGAGCCTGGTCAACGACGACGACCGAGTCGACATCAAACAGGACACGGGCGGGACCAGGAGGGAGCTGTTCTCGAAGGAACTCGAGATCTACCTCACCGACATCTACATCGACTCGTTGAACCTCTCCACGCTGCTCCATGCGGTCGACACCTCGATCACCACGACCAAGGACTTCATGAAACAGCTGAACGACGACGAGAACGTGGCCTCGAACAGGTTCACGGGTGCGATTGCGTCCATCATGCTTCTCCCGACCTTCATCGTCGGGCTGTACGGGCAGAACTTCGACGACATGCCGGAGACCCACTGGCACTACGGCTACGGATTCTCCTGGGTGGTCATCGTCGCGGTCACCGTGTTCCAGGTCTGGTTCTTCCGCCGGCGCAAGTGGCTGTGACGCTTCCGCACTGCTGTCGACAGAGGTCTCATCTGCGGGCAGGCGCCGGCGCCTAGTATCAACCCGTGGTCCAGTGGGCAACAGACGTCATCGACGCCATCGGGCTAGCAGGGGTCGCGTTCCTCGTCGCGCTCGAGAACATCTTCCCGCCGATTCCCTCCGAACTGATTCTTCTCCTCGCGGGGTTCAACGTCAGTGAGGGCAGGTTCGGGGTGGTCGGTGCGGTCCTCGCAGCCACGGCCGGGTCGGTTGTCGGCGCCTACTTCCTCTATGCCGTGGGTCGGCTCGTGCAGGACGAACGGCTCGAGCGGTTCCTCGCCGGTGCGGGCCGCTTCGTCGGGCTGAAGCGCACCGACGTCCACAAGGGATTCCAGTGGTTCGATCGGCACGGCACCTTCGTGGTCCTCTTCGGGCGTCTGATCCCTGTCGTCCGGTCGGTCGTCTCCATTCCCGCCGGCTCCGACAACATGCCCATCGCCAGGTTCACCATGCTCACCGCGGCCGGGTCACTCGTGTGGAACACCGTGTGGGTCGCAGTCGGCTGGGGTCTCGGCGACCAATGGGAGAAGGCCGGAAAGTGGGGCGACTACCTGCAGTACGGCGTCATCACCCTCGCCGCGGTGGGCTTCATCGTGCTCGTCGTGCGTTCGAGGCGTGCTCGGTAGACTCCACAGCCACACCATGCGGGTGTAGCTCAATGGCTAGAGTTCCAGCCTTCCAAGCTGGCTATGCGGGTTCGATTCCCGTCACCCGCTCCAGCAGCAAGCAGATAACAAAGTCGGGACGGAGGTAGCCCGTGTCCGCTCTCTTCAGCCCAGTCACGTTCCGCGACGTCGAGATCAAGAACCGACTGTGGGTCTCCCCGATGTGCCAGTACTCGGCCGATGACGGTGTGGTGAACGCATGGCACATGCAGTGGCTGGGCTCTCTCGCCGTGGGCGGGTTCGGGCTCGTCGTCACGGAGGCCACCGCCGTGAACCCGGTCGGTCGGCACTCTCTCGCCGATGCGGGTCTGTGGCGCGACGACCACGTCGACGCATGGGCGCCGGTGGTCGAGTTCGGCCGTTCGCACGGCGCCACGATGGCAGTCCAGTTGGCACACGCAGGGCGCAAGGCCGGCACACGGCCCCCGTGGATGGGCCGCACCCACCTGTCCACCGAGGAGGGTGGCTGGCAGTCGGTGGGACCGAGCGCCGTGGCGGCAGAGGGACTCCCCGCACCGCGCGCACTCTCCCGCGGGGAGATCGCGGGGGTCGTGGAGGACTTCGTCGCGGCCGCACGGCGCGCGGTGCGGGCCGGGTTCCAGGTGATCGAGATCCACTCCGCGCACGGCTACCTGCTGCACGAGTTCCTCTCGCCACTCTCCAACACGAGGGATGACGAGTACGGGGGCACGTTCGAGAATCGCTGCCGTCTCGTCCTCGACGTGGTGCGGGCGGTCCGTGCAGAAGTCGGCGACGGCATGCCCGTGTTCGTCCGCCTGTCGTGCACCGACTACGCGGAGGGCGGGTGGACGGTCGAGGACACTGTTGACGTGTCGCGCATGCTGAAGGATGCGGGATGTGACCTCATCGACTGCTCGTCGGGCGGGCTGGTGCCCATCAACTTCGCCGAGCACGAGGTAGGCCCTGATTACCAGGTGAAATTCTCCGAGGCGGTCCGTGCGGGAGCGGCGATACCCACCGGCGCAGTCGGACTCATCACCGCCGCGGAACAGGCTGAGTCGATCGTGGCGGAAGGCAGAGCCGATGTGGTCCTCGTGGCCCGTGCCGCGATGCGCAACCCGTACTTCGCTCGCGACGTCGCCGAACAACTGGGTGAGTTCGTTCCCTGGCCGTCGCAACTGGAACGAGCGCGCCGCGTCAAGCCCCGCCGGGGCTGAGGGCACCCCGGCGCGGAACCGCCGCGACTAGCGTGACGGCCATGACCGGTTCGGTTGAACAAGGAAACGGCGCCGACCGCAGGCGCGGCGAGTCATACCTCGTCTCCGCCGACGAACTCGAGGCATTCAGACGCGACGGGTACGTGCACCTGCGCGGGGTGATGTCACCCGCGGAGATGGACTCCATCGAGCAGGTGTACGACCGCTTTCTTCGCGGCGAGATCGCCGTCGAGGGCAAGGACTTCAACGACATGACCACCGGCGAGCACGGCACCGACCCCAGCGGGTACGCCGTGGTCAATGTCATGCTCCCCCGCCGCTACCACCCGGAGTGGCAGGGGAACCTCTTCGAGCGACGCGCGCAATCCATCGCCGACCAGCTGTGCGGCGAGGGGATGACCATCGACTTCGACCAATTGCTCGCCAAATCCCCCGGCCGGCCGGACGCCGTGTTCCACTGGCACCAGGACCAGGCGTACTGGATCGACACCGAGGACCGCCGCACGGCCACCTGCTGGCTGGCCGTCGATGACTCCACCCTGGAGAACGGCTGCATGCAGTTCCTGCCCGGGTCGCACCGTGAGCCGGTGAGACCGCACCGCCCCCTCCACGAGGACCGATCGGCCAGCCACACGCTCGTCACAGACCTCCGGCCCGGCGACTCCATGGTGCCCGTGCCCATCGGGCGGGGCGACATCACGGTGCACAACGAGGGCGTCCTCCACGGGTCGGGCGGCAACCACTCCGCAGCCAGCTACCGCCGTGCCTACATCGTCGCCTTCCGCAGCCGATCGACCGTCGAGGAGGAACGCCGACGGGGATTCACGCACAGCCACAACGACTCGGTCGAGGTTCTCGGCAGCGTCGACGGGCTGCAGGCCTGAACCGCGTTTCGTGCGGGGGTAAGGTCCGCACATGCCCGGCACGCAACGTCACCACCGGGACTACGGGCTGCTCGGCGATGAGTCACGACGCGCGGTGGACAAGGGTCTGGCGGGTGCGTCCTGGCGCCTCAGCCCGGTCGACAGGGACGAGCTCCTCGCGCTGATGCGCAGACGGAACAACCCGGCCGCATTCCACACGGTTCTGTGGCTGGCACTACTGGTCGGGTCAGGTGTGTGGCTGTGGCTCACGTGGCTGAGCTGGTGGACGCTGCCCGCGGCATTCGTGTACGGCACGCTCTACGGGTCGGCCTCCGACGCCCGGTGGCACGAGTGCGGTCACCGCACCGCCTTCGCGTCGAAGCGCGCGAACGACGTCGTCTACCACGTCGCATCGTTCATGGACGTCCGCGAGCCGGTGTCGTGGCGCTGGAGCCACAACCGGCATCACGCCGACACGATCGTGGTCGGTCGCGACCCCGAGATCGCGTACCCCCGGCCCACCGCGCTGTGGCGGGTGGTCGCCGACATGTTCGGCGTGTTCAGCACCGCGGCAGAGATGCGCAAGTACTGGTTCAACATCCGCGGCCGACTCACCCCGGAGGAAGCCACGTACGTTCCCCCGCGGGAGGCGGGGGCCGCCGTGCGGTGGGGGCGCATCCACGCCGCCGTCTGGGTGGCAGTGGTCGCGTGCTCGGTGGGCACCGGTTCGCTCCTCCCCCTGATGATCGTCGGGTTGCCGTCGATGTACGGGCGCTGGCTGCTCGTGGTTTTCGGCACCACCCAGCACGCGGGACTGGCCGAGGACGTGCTGGACCACCGGTTGAACACCCGCACCGTGATGATGGGCCCCGTGCTGCGGTTCCTCTACCTGAACATGAACTACCACCTCGAGCACCACATGTACCCGGCAGTCCCGTACCACGCTCTCCCCCGCCTCCATGAGCTCCTCGCGGATGACCTGCCCGAGCCGTACCCGAACATGCGGTCCGCGTACCGCGACATCATCCCCGCGTTGCGTCGCCAACGGGACGAGCCGGGCTTCTGGTTGGCTCCCGACCTGCCGGCCTGATCCATGACCGGGGCGGACGACATCACCACACCTCGCGGGTTGGTGATCCCCGCCGCCGCGGTGTCGTGGTCTTTCGCACGTGCAGCGGGGGCAGGCGGACAGAACGTGAACAAGTCATCCACAAAGGCAGTGCTCGTCGTCGACTTGACCGCTGTTGAGGGGCCACGGGCCGCGGTCCGTCGTGTGGTCGCTGCGCTCGGGACGGAACTGCGCGTCACACGCCAGTCGATGCGCAGTCAGTGGGCGAACCGCCAGGCATGTCTTCAAGCGGCCATGGAACGTATCGATGAGGCGTCGCGGCCAGCCCCGCCGCCGCGCCGCCCCACCCGGCCCACACGGGGTTCGGTGGAACGACGCCTCGAGTCCAAACGCCGGCAGTCGGCGAAAAAGAGGGACCGACGAGCCGACGACTGATTCGGCCACCGCCACCACCTCGCCTACCATGACGGCCCATGAGCGGCACAGAGATCACCTGCATGGCGGACATCGTCCGCACCCACGGCACCGGCCGGCCGGGACACACCAGTCTCATCGAGGGCGGCAACAGGCTCTCGTGGGCCGACCTCTACGAGAGGGCGCAGCGAGTGGCGAACGGCTTCGCCGCCGCGGGTGTCGGCAACCAGGACCGTGTGGCCTTCCTCGACATGAACGGCATCCCCCACTTCGAGGTGTTCTACGGCGCGGCTCTGCTCAACGCGGTCAGCGTGGACGTGAACTGGCGGCTGGCGGCGCCGGAGGTCGAGTACATCGTGAACAACGCGGAGGCCAAGGTGCTGGTGGTCGGGGCGGAGTTCGCCGCGGTGGTGGACGCAATCGCCCCGAACCTGACGCACACGAAGCTGATTCTCGTGGTCGGCGGTCACGGGGAGTACGAGGACTGGGACGCATGGGTCGGACGGCAGTCGGTCGGCGACCCGCATGTGCCGTCGAGGCACGACGACGTCGCCTTCCAGCTGTACTCGAGCGGCACCACGGGACTCCCCAAGGGCGTCATGCTGACGAACGACAACTTCCTCGCCCTCGCACCGATGATCAGCCAGATCTGGGAGCTCACCCCCGATTCGGTGAACATGGCCGCGATGCCGCTGTTCCACATCGGAGGAGGCGGCTGGGCGACCGCAGGCCAGTTCCTGGGATGCACAACGGTCATCGTGCGGGTGATGGACCCCGCCGCCGTCGTGAGGCTCATCGGTGAGCACCGCATCACTCATGCGTTCCTCGTCCCCGCAGTGCTCGCCTTCATGAACATGGTGCCGGGCGTCGAAGACGCCGACTTCTCCAGCCTCGAGGTGTTCGTGTACGGCGCGTCCCCCATCAGCGAGGACGTTCTCACGAAGAGCGTGCAGTTGTTCAAGTGCAAGTTCTGGCAGGCGTACGGACTCACCGAGACGACCGGCGGAGTGGTCAACCTTCCCCCGTCAGACCACGACCCGAACGGCCCGAACAAGCACCGCCTGCGCAGTTGCGGCGTGCCCGGACCGGGAGTGGAGATCCGGATTGTCGACAACGACAGCGGCAGGGACTGCGAGCAGGGCGAGGTCGGGGAGATCTGGATCCGGTCAGCCCAGGTGATGGCCGGGTACTGGAAGCGCCCGGAGGACACCGCGAAGGCCATCACTTCGGACGGTTGGTTCAAGTCCGGCGATGCCGGTTACGTCGACGCCGACGGTTACGTCTACATCCACGACCGCGTGAAGGACATGATCGTGTCGGGCGGCGAGAACGTGTACCCGGCGGAGGTGGAGAACGTGCTCATGTCCCACCCAGCCGTCGCGGATGTCGCCGTCATCGGGATCCCCCACGAGAAGTGGGGAGAAACTGCCATGGCCATCGTGGTGCGGGCGAAGGACGCGGTCGTCACAGAGCAGGAGATCATCGACTTCTCGCGCGAACGGCTCGCCAAGTTCAAGTGCCCCACCCGGGTGGAATGGACCGATGCCCTCCCCCGCAACCCCAGCGGGAAGGTCCTGAAGAAGGACCTGCGCGAGCCGTACTGGGCGGGCCACGAGCGCCGCGTCAACTGACGGCCGGACGGCAACGACCGCGCGGCGAAAATTGCCCCGTCGGCCCCCGCTCACCTAGACACCCTGCCCCCGCTTCCCTATTGTGGGGCTGTCGGACCGACCGGGAGGGTACGCCGTGAAGATCAGTCGTCGGATTGCAGTGGGCTTGCTGCTGACGGGAACGGTGGCCTCCGTGTCGCCGGTCTCGGTTGTGGAGGCGGCAACCGCCGCCACCAAACTCACCGCGAAGGTCAAGGGAGTCGCTGCCGGAACGCAGCTGCTCGCCGTGTACAGCACCGGCGCGAGCGCACGGGCGAAGGTCAGCGGCGGGAAGGCCACGATCACCCTCCCGAAGAACGTGAAGGCGAGCGGGAAGGTCAGCCTCCACCTGGTCAACCCGAACGGCTCCTACGGCGGTCCCGTCTCGATCGGCAAGACGAAGGGAACGAAGACCACCTGGTACGGAAGTGTCAGCGCCCGGCCAAAGAAGACCACATCGCTCGGCACCATCACGTACTCGGCTGCCCAGCAGTACGCGTCCACCAAGGCCGCAGGCTCCACCGCGACCCTGCCCGTCACCGGCACGCTCAAGAACGCCAGCAAGGCAGGCAAGCCCGCGGGCGCGGGACGACTGGGCCTCGCCGCCTCGAAGGCGGTGTCCTCGGCATCCTTGGCACCGGGCGACTCCATCGAGTGGACCTGGGGCGTGCAGGCGTTCGCCGCCGAGGAGCAGCCGGCCGGAGGTGACCTCGACGGGGACGGCATGCCGAACACTCTCGACATCGACGACGACGGTGACGGCTTCCCGGACCAGCTCGACCAGTCGGCCGGCAAGGCGGGCGCCAAGCCCACCGCGCTCTACGACGCGTTCAGCTCGTTGACCACCGGCATCGGCTCCGGCCAGAGCGCCATCAACTACAACATCCTCTCCCAGAAGTACACCGACGCGGCGGAACTGCGCAAGCAGCTCTCGATCCTCGTGGACGCGAACTTCACACTCAACACGAGGGTCGTGGCGCCGTTCCTCACCGACAACTCCAGCCTCACCATCCAGGACGCGTGGGTCGACTGCACCGGCCTCGCCTGGTGCCTCTCAGCCGACTCCGGCGACACGCTCGACACCTTCGTGAGCGCCCCGCGCATCCTCTCCTGGGGCGACGGAAACATCAAGGACTACTGGAAGTACGCATTCCGCAAGACCGGCCAGACCACATGCAGCATCTACCAGCCGAGTTCCAGCACCGAGGGGTGCCAGTCAGTCAAGTGGGCGGACTTCTCGATGCACAAGATGCTCACCACGGCCAAGGCGAACGGGGGTTCCATGCCCGCCACCGCTCCGGCATGGACAGACCACACCGGCGGATTCGGGCTCTACGACGCCTACCGCGAGTTCCCGGCGGGATGGGGCCCGAACAAGTCCGGCTTCGACCTCACTGCCAACGTCCAGCCGCGCGGCTACACCAAGTTCCTCGACAACTTCAAGGCCGGCGACGTCCTCACGGTGAAGGCGACCCTCAGTGACGGGACGTCCACTGAGATCTCCATGACCGTCGCGCCGTTCTTCGTGACCGCGCCCACGGTGTTCTCGTTCACACCCGGTGGCGGCTCGGAGCAGACCGTCGATTACGTCACCGCGGAGAGCTGCAACGGCACCGACCAGCCGGGTTGCAGGCTCGGCAGCGAGTCACGCCGCGTGCGGGTCTCGGCCGCCAACCCGAAGCTCACCGTCAAGTTCTGGCGCCCGCAGCGCATGCGGGTGTCGGGGGCAGACGATGCGATCGCGGGGACTGATCCGTACCTCGACATGGGATCGCTGAACTACCGGGTGTCGGGCTACTCCGGCGACGGCGGCCAGTGGGGCTACTGCTTCAACTCGGCCGTGACCATCTCCGACACCGCCAGCTCGACCTTCACTGAGGTGAAAGCTGACCCGCAGTACTCGAACTCGTTCGACTACTACAAGGACGGGTCCGCTGACGCCGCCCCGTCCGCGGGCAGGTACGTCACCGCCACGATCGATTTCTCGAAGTGCAAGGACATCTCGGTGACGGCCGGGAAGAACTACACGTTCAGGCTCGACGCGTCGGGTGAGGAACTGTTCGGCGGCTCGCGGACCAACGCGAACCAGAACTTCAACATCACGTTCACGTCCTGACGCTGACGGGTCCACCGACTCCCGGGCCCGCGCCCGGGGGTACATTGGGGGCGTGCCGGACACGCGCGTTGACCCCCACCTCGGCACGGTGGTGCACGTCGTCGCGTCCAGGCAGGACCGTCCCAACCTGCCCTCGTCCGGCTGTCCGTTCTGCCCCGGCGGACTGGAGGCGCCGGATCACTACGACGTCTGGGCCTTCCCCAACCGCTGGCCCGCACTGGGCGAGGGCAGGTGCGAGGTGGTGCTCTACACGCCGGAGCACGATGCGACGTTCCACTCGATAGGCGCGGAAGGTGCGCGCCGCGTGATCGACCTGTGGGCCGAACGCACCGAGGCACTCTCGCGCGAGGAGGATGTCGCGTGCGTGCTGGTGTTCGAGAACCGCGGAGCGGAGGTCGGCGCAACCATCCCCCACCCGCACGGCCAGATCTACGCCTACCCCCGCGTGCCCGCGAGGATCTCGCGGCGTTTCGCGGCCCGGTGGGAGCCGGAGAAGGAACCCGGCGAACGGTCCGTCATCAGGGACGGTGCGGTCACCGTCTATGCGCAGCACGCGAGCGTGTTCCCCGTGTCGCTCCTCGTGGCCCCCACGTCGCGCACGCCCGATCTCACCTCCCTCGACGGTCCGGGCCGTGACGCACTGGCGGGCGCACTCGTGGACGTCTTCGCGCGTCTCGACCGCCTCTACGACGAGCCGCTCCCCTACATGATGTGGGTGAACCAGGCACCGCGGGGCGTGGACGACGCATGGATGAGCATCGAGATCGTCTCCCCGTGGCGGGCACGCGGTGTGGCCCGGTTCATCGCGGCGGCGGAGGTGGCGGGCGAGGAGTACTTCAACCCCGTCGACCCTGCCGACGTGGCCGCACGGCTGCGCGACCTCGCCTGACAGCTGCGGCCGGGGTCAGGCCCCGTTGGTGACCAACCTGCCGGGACGCGCGCCGGTGTCGGCACCGTTGCGGCGTGTGACCTCACCGGCGACGATCGTGGCGTCGTAGCCCACGGCATCCTGCAGGAGCCTCAGACCCCCGGCGGGCAGGTCGCGGACGGCGCGCGGGGCGAGGAGACGCAGGTTCTCGAGGTCGATCACGTTGATGTCGGCGCGCAGACCTTCCTCCAGCCGGCCACGGTCGGAAAGACCGTAGACGGAGGCCGGCTGCGACGTGAGACGGCGCACGCCGTCCTCCAGCGCGAGGCGCGGCCCGCGCGTGCGGCCTTTCACCCAGTGCGTGAGGACGTACGTGGGGATGGATGCGTCACAGATGGCGCCGCAGTGCGCACCACCGTCAGCCAGGCCGATGAGAGCGGCATCGTCGAGCATCTGCTCGTGGAGCACGTCGTGGTTCCCGTCGGCGTAGTTGAAGAGCGGGAGGAGGAGCATCGTGGGCTCGTCCGAGGCGGTGAGAGCGTCGTACGCGACCTCCAGCGGTGACACACCGGCAGCACGGGCGAGCGCGCCGATGGAACGCGAGGGATCCTGCTCGTAGTCCGGTTCCGCCCCGCTCTCGAGCACGTAGCACCGCTCCACCACAATGGCGAGTCCTCTCTGGGACATGAGACGGCCGTCGTCGTCAGCCACCGGCTCCTCGGAGAGGATGCGGGACCTGACGTCCGGGTCGCGCATGGCGGCCACCCTCTCGTGCAGTGGCAGTCCCGCCAGCGCCTCATACGAGGGCCGCAGGGCGAACGGGTTGCGGACCTCGAGACCCAGCAACACCCCGAAAGGACGACCCGCCACGAGGGGCACCACCCTGGCCCCCTGGCCGCGCCACCGTGCGGCGGCGTCCATCTCGCGGCGCCACCGCGTGGGGTCCTGGTCGTGCTGGAGGACGATGAACGTGGCCGTCAGCCCGGTCTCCTTCGCCATCGTGCCGATCCAGTCGAGCTCACGGTCCGTGACCGCGCGGTCGTCGTGGGCCACGATGCCGGCCATTGCCACCTCGAAGATGCGTCCTCCTCCGTCACGGACCGCCTTTGCGATGGCGAACAACTCGTCGTCCTCGGCGAAGGTGCCGGGCACCGGGATGCCGTCGCTGCTGAGGTGTCCCAGCGTGCGGGAGGTGGTGAACCCGAACGCCCCCGCCTCCATTGCCTCGCGTGCCAGCCGCGCCATCTCGGCGATGTCGGCAGGTGACGCCTCGGCGTTGCCCCCGGCCCGCTCGTCGCCCATCACGTAGGTGCGCAACGGACCGTGCGGCAGCTGCACACCGACGTCCATGGACCATGCGCGGCCCCGCAGGTTGTCGATGTACTCGGGGAACGACTCCCATCCCCATGTCATGCCCTCGTGGAGGGCCGTGCCGGGGATGTCCTCCACCCCCTCCATCAGACGGACCAGGTGCTCCTCGCGCCCCGGGCGCACCGGCGCAAACCCGACACCGCAGTTGCCGGTGATGACCGTGGTGACACCGTGGGCGGCAGAGGGGTTGAGTTCGTCGTCCCACGTGACCTGGCCGTCGTAGTGGGTGTGGATGTCCACGAAACCCGGGGTGACGATCCGGCCGGCGGCGTCGATGGTCTCACGGGCGGGTTCGTCGATTCCGGCAGCGATGCGCACGATCACACCGTCCCTCACCGCCACGTCCACCCGGCGCGCGGGGGCTCCGGTTCCGTCGACGACGAGGCCGTTCTTGATGAGAAGGTCGAGCATGTCGGTCATCCCCTGCTGAACTCGCGCAGCACCCGGCCGCTGCGCTCACCGGTGTTCCTGCCGTTCTCGGTGACGGTCCGTCCGTTCACGATGGTGGCGGCGTACCCCCTGGCGTTCACCCTGAACCTGCCCGACCCGTGCGGGAAGTCATTCACGTACTCCGGGTAGGCAATGTCGAGGCCGGCGGCGTCGAAGACGTTGATGTCGGCGTGCATTCCGGGGGCGAGCGTTCCGCGGTCGACGAGTCCGAGGACGGACGCCGACTTCTGCGTGATCTTGTGCACGGCGTTCTCGAGCGACGTGGTCCCCCGGTCGCGCACCCAGTACGACAGATAGTGCGTGGTGGCGTCGGCGTCGCAGATCTGCCCTGCATGGGCGCCCGCGTCACCGAGTCCGGGGATGACCCCGTCGAGATTCAGGAAGTTCGGCATCGCATCCATGTTCCGGCTGAAGAACCAGACGTTGAAGAGCTCCCTGCCCTCGCTGCGGATGAGCCGGTCGATGACCACCTCCACGGGGGACACGCCGAGTTCGGCGGCGAGGTCGGCGACGGACTTGCCGCCTTCCATGTGGTAGTCGGGAACGTCGCCGTCACCGAGCGGATGGACGAGGCTCGCGTCGTACCAGAGCCCGCGCGCCTTCCCTTCCTCCACGAGACCCTCGCGGGTCGCCGGGTCCTTCAGGGCGGCGAGGCGCATCGCGAGGGTGGGCAGTTTCATGACGGCCTTCCACCGCGGCCCGGCCACGGGCGGCACCTGCTGGAGACCCATCAGTGTTCCGCTGGGGCGGATCTGTGACACGCCGGTGACGCGCCCGTGGTTGCGGCGCATGTCGTCGATGTGGCCGCCCCAAAAATCGACGGGGCCCTGGCCCGTGCCGTTGCCGACGCCGGTGGAGAAGAGAACGTCACCGGCCGTCTCTGCCATGGTCCGGAGGAGATCCATCTCGTGGTCCATCTTCGTGGCGAAGTCCATGACCGCCTGGAACAGTCCGCCGCCGGAGCGGTTCATTCCCTCCGCCATTGCGACGTACTCCTCCACCGGGGCAAAGGTGCCGGGCACCTTGCGGCCGTCGGGAACCGTGTGGAGGAGGATCCGCGACGTCGAGAACCCCACCGCACCGCCCGCGACAGCCTCAGCCATGATGTCGCGCATCAATGCGAGCTCGTCGGGTGTCGCCACCGCGCCCTCGTCCATCGAGCGGTCGCCCATGGCGTGGTACCTGACCGCACAGTGACCCACCAACCCCACCACATTGAGTGCGGGGTTCATCCTCTGAACAGAGTCGAGGTACTCGGGGTAGGTGTGCCAGTCCCACGGGAGGCCGTCGAGGATGGCGCCGCGCGGGATGTCCTCCACACTCTCCATCAGTTCGGCCAGGTACGCCCGGTTCTGGGGCGTGACCGGGGCGAACGAGACGCCACAGTTCCCGATGAGTGCCGTGGTGACCCCCTGCCACGAGGACGAGGTCATGAGCGGGTCCCACCCGATCTGGGCATCGAGGTGCGTGTGGAGGTCGACGAACCCCGGGGTCACGGTGAGCCCTGTGGCGTCAACCTCTGCTCGTGCGGTCTCGGCGGAGAGGTCCCCCACCGCGGTGATGCGGTCGCCGTCGACGGCGACATCCGCGGCACGGCCGGCCGACCCGGTGCCATCGATGACAGTGCCGCCGCGGATGATCATGTCGTGCGCCATGGTTCCCCCTGCTCGTCCCGTGCGGCCCCCGCCGCACGGTCGTGATGCTAGTTCGGGGTCAGGCGCCGTCGCCCACGGGGGCGGTGAACTGCGACTGGTACAGCCGGTGGTAGGCCCCCCGTGCCGCGAGCAGTTCCTCGTGGGAGCCCTGCTCCACGATCGAGCCGTTCTCCATCACGAGGATCACCGTGGCGTCACGGATGGTGGACAGGCGGTGGGCGATCACGAAGCTGGTGCGGCTGGCCCGCAGGTTGTGCATTGCCTTCTGGATGAGCACCTCTGTGCGGGTGTCCACCGAGCTCGTCGCCTCGTCGAGGATGAGGATTGACGGGTCGGACAGGAAGGCGCGGGCGATGGTGAGCAGCTGCTTCTCCCCCGCGCTCACGGCGGCCGTCTCGCCGTCGAGGACGGTGTCGTATCCGTCCGGCAGGGAGTGGACAAACCGGTCGACGTACGCGGCCTTGGCGGCGGCGAGCACCTCCTCGCGGGTGGCGGAGGGCCGGCCGTACGCGAGGTTGTCGTAGATGGTGCCGTTGAAGAGCCACGTGTCCTGCAGGACCATCCCGATGTTCCCGCGCAGCTCGCGTCGGGACATCGTCGCGATGTCGCGCCCGTCCAGGAGGATGCGCCCGCCGTCGAGCTCGTAGAAGCGCATGATGAGGTTGACGAGCGTCGTCTTGCCCGCCCCCGTGGGGCCCACGATGGCCACCGTTGTGCCGGGCTCGGCGACGAACGAGAGACCCTCGATGAGCGGGCGGTCGGGCACGTACGAGAACGACACGTTCTCGAACTCGACCCGACCCTCCACGGCGCGTGCCGGCGCCGCTTCCGGCTCTGCAGACTGTTCCTCCGCGTCGAGCAGCTCGAACACCCTCTCGGCGGAGGCGACACCGGACTGAAGAACGTTGAACATGGACGCCGTCTGCGTGAGCGGCTGGGTGAACTGCCGCGAGTACTGGATGAACGCCTGCACGTCCCCCAGACCCATCGAGCCGGAGGACACCTTGAGGCCGCCGATCACGGCGATGGCCACGTAGTTCAGGCCCCCGATCCACATCATGGCGGGCTGGATGGACCCCGAGATGAACTGGGCGCCGTAGCTGGCGTCGAAGAGCTCCTCGTTCATCCCCGCGAACCTGCGTTCCGCATCGGCCTGGCGGCCGAACGCCTTGACGACCGCATGCCCCGTGAACGTCTCCTCGATCAGGCCGTTCAGCTGGCCGGTGGTCCGCCACTGGTCGATGAACTTCGCCCGCGACCGCGCGGCGATCTTCTTCATGGTCACCATGGACGAGGGGATCACGAGAAGGGCGACGAGCGCGAGCTGCCAGGAGACCGTGAACATCATGACGATGACCCCGACCATGGTGAGGAGGCTGGTGATCAACTGGCTCAACGACTGCTGGAGGCTCTGGCTGATGTTGTCGATGTCGTTCGTCACCCGGCTCAGCAGCTCGCCGCGCGAGTGACGGTCGATGTACGAGAGGGGCAGCCTGTGGATCTTCTCCTCCACCTCCGAGCGCAGGCCGAACATCGTCCGCTGGACCACGCCGGCGAGCAGGTAGGCCTGCCCGTAGGACAGCACGTACGACATGACGTAGACGCCGATTGCGACGAAAAGCGTGTTGTGGAGTTTCGGGAAGTTGATCCGCGACGGGTCGCGGTACTTGATGAGGGGCTCCGTCAGGATGTTCGTCGCGTGGCCGAGGATCCTCGGGCCGGACACGACGAGGGCCACGCTGGCCACGGCCATCACGAGGATCAGCACGACGAGCGGGCCCTCCGCGGAGAGCAACCGCACCAGGCGCCTCGACGACTGGGAGAAGTTCTGTGACTTCTCCGTGGGGATTCCCACGGTGTTCCACCGTCCGCTGCGCAGCTCCGACACCGACGCACCCTGCGCCGCCGGTGCCTTCTCCTTGCCGGCCGTGTCGCTCATACGGGTTCCTCCTCGTTGATGGAGGCCTGCGACTCGACGATCTCGATGTACGTCGGGCACGACTCCAGCAGTTGCTCATGGGTGCCCAGCCCGACCGCCTCGCCGTCCTCGAGCACCAGGATCCGGTCGGCGTTCCTGATGGTGGAGACCCTCTGGGCAACCACGACCACGGCCGCATCGGTCACGCGCGGTGCCAACGCTGCGCGCAGTCGGGCATCGGTCGCGAGGTCGAGTGCCGAGAAGGAATCGTCGAAGAGGTAGATGTCCGGTCGGCGAACCAGGGCACGGGCAATGGCGAGTCTCTGCCGCTGGCCACCGGACAGGTTGCTCCCGCCCTGGGCCACTGCCGCCTCCAGACCGCCGTCCATCGTGCGGACAAAATCCTCGGCCTGGGCGACCCGCAGTGCCTCCCACATCTCGTCCTCGGTTGCGTCCTCCCTGCCGTACCGCAGGTTGGAAGCGACGGTTCCCGAGAACAGGTAGGGCTTCTGGGGCACGAGGCCGACCCTGGACCACAGGTCTTCCGGGGCCAGTTCCCTCACGTCGACCCCGTCCACGAGCACCGCACCGGAGGTTGCGTCGAACAGCCGTGGCACGAGGTTGATGAGTGTGGTCTTTCCCGAACCGGTGCTGCCGATGACGGCGAGCATCTCGCCGGGCCGGCACACGAAAGAGATGCCCTCCAGGACGGCATGCTCGGCGCCCGGGTAGTGGAACCCGACATTCCTCATCTCGAGCGACGCGCGGGGGGCCGTGATGCGCACGGGGTCAGATGCACTGACAACAGACGACGGAGTGTCGAGAACCTCCATGATGCGCTCTGCACTGACCGACGCGCGGGGCACGAGGGCGGCCATGTAGGTGGCCATCATCACCGACATGAGGATCTGGGTCAGGTACGTGAGGAACGCGATGAGGGCCCCGATGTTGCGCATCCTCCCCGAGCCGATCTGGTCGGCGCCGAACCACACCACCGCAACGCTGGCCATGTTGACGAAGAGGCTGACCGTGGGGAACATCAGTGACTGAAGCCGCCCTCCCTTCAATGCGGTCCGGGTGAGACTGTCGTTCCCGTCGCGGAAACGAACCGTCTCCTCCGGCTCGCGCACGAAAGCCCTCACCACGCGGATGCCTGTGAGCTGCTCCCGCAGGATCTCGTTGATCCGGTCGATCTTCTCCTGCATCACGCGGAATGTGGGGGTCATCCGCACGATGATCGAGCCCTGTGCCAGGAGGACCAGAGGGATGGTGACGATGAAGATCCATGACAGGCCGATGTCCTGGCGCATCGCGAGGATCACGCCGCCGACCGCGGTGAAAGGCGCCGCCAGCAGGAGGGTGCACGTCATGAGCACCAGCATCTGGACCTGCTGCACGTCGTTCGTGATGCGGGTTATGAGCGAGGGTGGCCCGAACTGGTTCACCTCGCGGCTGGAGAAGTCGTTCACCTGGTGAAACAGGTCCCTGCGGGTGTCGCGCCCGAAGCCCATCGCCGCCTTCGAGCCGACCTTCACGGCAGCGACAGAGAAGACCAGCTGAACGAGTGACGCACAGACCATCACCGCACCGATCCGCCAGATGTAGGCCTGGTCGCCCCGCGCCACGCCCTTGTCGATGATGTCCGCGTTGAGCGTGGGCAGCCACAGGCCTGCCGCCGACTGGACGGCCTGGAACGCCACCACCAGCCACAGGACGGACCTGTATGCACTCAGTTGTCGTCTCAGCAGGGCCACGAGCATGGGGGAGGTCCTTTCGGCGCCGTGTCGACTGTACCCAGTCCGGCATAGCCAGACGCTGTCCGGGCCGACCGGTCAGATGCGTGACGTGTAGCGCGTGCCGGGCGGGTCGTCCGCGAACCACGCCCTCTCGCCCCACGTGTCGCCATAGACGAGTTCGGCCATGGGGACGCGACGCACGGGACCATGCGAACCTGCGGGCCGCCCGATGGTGACCGACGCCGCGATGAACACCTCCGCCGGGATCCCGAGCAGCTGCTTCAGTTCCGCGTCGACGAAGGCGTGGAACCCCGTGAGCACACCTCCGTACCCGAGTGCACGGGCCGCCAGCAGAACGTTCTGCACCGCCGGGTAGACGCTTGCGCCCTCGTTGGGGTTCGGGTCGCGGTAGCGCACGAGGCAACCGAGAACCAGCACGGGGACGTTCTCGAGGTTGTCGACGTAGTCCTGCATGGTCCGCGCCATGCGGGCCTTCGGGGACGAGAGGTCCGCACCGCTGCCCGAGTCGTACCCGTCGTAGCCGCGCTTGTGTCCCCACACCGTGCGGGCACCGCGGGCGATGAGACGCTTCGCTTCCGCCGCCTTCTCCCCTTCGGTCAGCACGAGGAAGCGGAACGGCTGCCGGTTCGACCCGCTGGGAGCCCGCGTGGCCGCGAACATGATGTCGCGCAGCACGTGGTCGGGCACCTTCTCGTCCGCATAGCGACGGATCGCGCGGGTGGTGGTGAGCCCCTCGAGCATCCCGACCGTGTCACCGTGCAGTCCCAGCGTGGAGAGGTCGGACTGTTCCATCACCCCATTTCTACACGGGGACGATGCTCGGTACTGTGAGACCGTGCACAAGGAACTCGGTTTCTACACCCTCGCGGGAGCACCGCGGTCCCCGGCCGACATGCTCGGCGAGCTCGCCCACGCAGAGCAGCTCGGGCTCGGAACCGCATTCATCTCGGAGAGGTTCAACATCAAGGAGGCGGGTGCCCTCACCGGCGCAGCCTGCGCCGTCACGTCCGGCATCGACATCATCACCGCCGCCACCAACCACACCACGCGCCATCCTGTCGTCACGGCGTCGTGGGCGAGCACTCTCCACCTCCTCTCGGGAGGGCGCTTCAGCCTGGGGATCGGCCGCGGCATCGATGCCATGTTCAAGGCGTACGGCATGCCCCTCGCCACCACGGAATCCATGGAGTCGTTCGCGCACCTGATGAGGCGTCTGTGGAACGGCGAGACCGTCCTCGGGCACACGGACATCACCGGCACCTACCCGGTGCTCCGGCTCGACCCGTCGTTCCGGCTCGACATCCCGCTCAGCATCACCGCGTTCGGCCCTCGCACGCTCGAGGCGGGCGGGCGTTCGTTCGACAACGTCATCCTGCACACCTTCTTCACCGACGAGACCACCGAGCGCGCGGTGCGCACCGTCAAGCAGGCCGCCGAGGCGGCGGGACGGGACCCGGCAAGCGTGAAGGTGTGGTCCTGCTTCGCGACAATCGGCGACCACCTCCCCGAGGATCTCCGGCTCAAGAAGACTGTCGGACGACTCGCCACGTATCTCCAGGCCTACGGCGACCTGATGGTGCGCACGAACAAGTGGGACCCAGCGGTGCTCGCGCGGTTCAGGGAGGACGATTTCGTCCGCGGTTTCGGCGGCGCGCTCGACGCGAAGGCGACCACGGAGGAACTCGAGCACGTCGCCGGCCTCATTCCCGCCGAGTGGCTGGCTCCCGCCGCCACCGGGACGCCCGCGCAGTGCGTGGCGGCCGTGCGCAACCAGTTCGCGCTCGGCTGCGACGGCGTGATCCTCCACGGTGCGTCACCCGCCGAGCTCGATCCGATCGTCAGGGAGTACGCGCGGGCCTGAGGGTGACAGAGCGTCAGCGGGCCCAGTGGGCCGTGAGAACGTCCGCCGCGGAGCGCGGATCCTCGACCATCCACCAGTGGCCGACCCCGCCGAGGCGCGCAGTTGCCGCACCCACCCATGCAGCCACCTCGGCGTGCATGCCGTGGTCGCCCGCATAGTGGTCGTTCTCGGCGATCAGAACGAGTCCGTTCGCGGGCGCGGCCGAGCGGAACGCTGACCCGAGCGCGGCCATCGCGGGCTGGGCCCCGCTGCGGTACAGCGAGAGGATGGAGGCGGCCATCTCCCCGTTCACCCACTTCTTCACCTTGCGCGCGATCGTGTCACCCATGCCGAGGCCACCGAAGACCGTGGCGAACGTGTCGTCGTCGAGAGCAACCATCCCCGCAACCATTTCCTCACCGGCACCGGCCGTCTGCCAGCCCTGGGCCGCGTCGTGCCACACGTAGTCGGGGTGCAGGAGACCGGCACAGTCCGCCGCCCACGAGCGCACGATCCCGGGCTCGGCGGCCAGTACGCCGTACACGTGACCCGCGCCCCAGTCGTGGCCGACGAGGTCGATCTCCCCCGGGACGGCGCGCAGCTCGGCAAGCAACCAGTCGCGGTATTCCGATTGCGTCGCACCGAACCCCGCGGGCACGGGCGCACCGAACCCGGGCGGGACGAGCGTCACCGTGTCGGTGATGCCGCGTCGTGCCAGCTCGCCGAGCAGGTCATCCCAGATTGCCTCGGTCTCCGGGTTGCCGTGCACGAACACCTTCGTCATGCCGACACCGTAATCGTCACCGGGTGCGCGTCCTCGCGCCCAGAACGAGGAGGGCGGCCGCCGCCGCGACAGCGAACAGGGTCACCCTGAAGTTCGTGAGGTCGGCAAGGAAACCCACGACCACCGCGCTGGACAGGAACCCGAGTCTCTGCCCGAACGTCATCGCCCCGAGACCCCTCGCCGCGGGCACTCCCGGCAGGCGGGCGGCGATTTCGTACAGCTGGGGGAAAAGAACCGACACCCCCAGCCCCCACATTGCGTACGCGACGAATGCGAGGGCGGTGACCGGGGCGACCGCGAGGACCATGGACCCGCCGACGCACAGCCAAGTGCCGATGGTGAACATCCGCCTGCTCCCGATGGCGGCCGACACGTGATCGCCCGTCAAGCGGCCGAGAAGCATGGCCGCGGCGAAAACCGATGTTCCGGCCCCCTTGAGACGCCCCGCCTCGAACACGTCCGTGAGCACCACCGAACTCCAGTCGTTGGGCATCCCCTCGAGCAATGCGAGACCGAAACCCATCGCACCGATGGCAACCGCGAAACGAACCGCGATCCCGGTGGTTGCCCCACCATCGTGGCCGGCGGAGGGCTCCGGCGGGTCGTCCTCCCCGAGCAACCCCGGCACGGCGAGGAGCACGACGACCACCATGAAGACCGCCGCTGCGACGAGGTGGACCCCGAGGTCGACATCAGCGGCGGAGGCGAGCCATCCGGTGCCGCCTCCCGCGACCATCCCGAGACTCCAGGTCCCGTGCAGCCGCTGCATGACCGGGCGCCCGATGCGCGTCTGCACCATCACGCCCTGCGCGTTGAATGCGACGTCGTTCTGCACGTCGTTGAAGCCGAGCAGCGTCAGCAGGAGCAACAACACGGCGGCGTTCGGCACGACGGCCACCAGCGGCACCAGCACGGCCATCATGAGCGAGGCCACGAGGACGACGGTCCTGGTGCGCACCAGGGCGACGATCCGGGCGACCATCAACGACCCGAGGAACCCGCCGAGTCCGCCGCCGAGAAGCGCGAGGCCGAGCCCCGAGTTGCTCACGCCCAGCCGGTCCCGCACCTCGTTGATGCGCGGGATCCAGTTGCTGAAGACGAACCCGTTGACGAAGAACACCGCCCCCACGGAGAGCGTCGATCGCCGGAGGGATGTCACTTCCCCACAGTAATTCGCCGCGTGACGGCGACCGCCGACCCTCTCAGCTCTTCTTCTTCGACTTCAGGTACGCCGCGCTGATCTCGCGGCTCTCCTTGTCGAACGTGGCGAAGACCAGGGCGTCCGCGTCGGCCGCGTTGCGCATGGTGCCCGCCATCTCCTCCGTCACCGCGTTGACCTGCTGCTTCGTCGTCCGCAGCGCGTAACCCGGCTTGGCGGCGATCGATTCGGCGAGGTCCTCGACGTGGGAGATGAGTCCCTCGGAGGACACGACGGTGTTGAGGAAACCCAGGGCCTTCGCCTCGTCGGGATGGAAGCGACGGCACGTGATGACGAGTTCCTTTGTCGCCGCGGGGCCGATCTCGCGGACAAGACGCGGGATGCCGCCCCACGCGAGCGGGATTCCCAGGTCGACCTCGGGAATCGAGAACACCGCGTTCTGCGCCGCGACGCGCAGGTCACAGCTGGCGGCGAGCACGAGCCCGCCACCGACGCAGTGACCCTGGATCGCCGCGATCGTGATCTGCGGCATCGCCGTCACGGTCTCGGCCATGATGCGGCCGAGGTCTGCCGTCTCGCGCACCCCGAAATTGGCCGAAGGGTTCGCGAAGTCGTCCAGGTCGAAGCCCGCGCTGAACGAACGGCCCTCCCCCGAGACGACGACCACCCGGATGTCGGACCTGCCCGAGAACCACCGGGCGGCGTCAGCAAGGTCCTGGAGGGTCTGGCGCGAGAGGGCGTTCAGCTTCTGGGGCCGCGCGAGCGTGATGGCACCAACTGCGCCTTCCGTGCCGACCCGCAGTGTCTCGAAAACCGGGTCCATCGTGTCTCCCCCCTGCCACCCGATGGGAACGGGCAGCCGTGCCGTGAATAGTGTCTAGCCGTTGCGCCGAGAGCGCGGAAACCCGAGGGGGAACCATGGAACGTGAAGCCTGGATCATCGACGCAGTCCGCTCGCCGCGGGGCAAGGGCAAGGAGACGGGGGCGCTCCACAACGTGCACCCGCAGCGGATCCTCGCCCAGGTGCTGAACGCACTGCGCGACCGAAACGGCCTCGACACCTCGCTCGTCGACGACGTGGTGATGGGGTGCGGCGCAGGCAGCGGCGACCACTCAATGGACATCGCCCGCATGGCCGCCCTCGACGCGGGCTGGTCCCTCGACGCCCCGGGCGTCACCCTCAACCGTTTCTGCGGCTCCGGTCAGCAGGCCGTGAACTTCGCGGCGATGGGAGTCCTCTCCGGCATGCAGGACTGCGTGGTCGGTGGCGGCGTGGAGTCCATGTCCCGCCCCTCCCCGATGCACGTCGACGGTTTCACCGCCAACAACGCCCACCTCCGCGACCAGTTCGACATGGTGCCCCAGGGCATCTCCGCCGACCTCATCGCCACCGTCGAGGGGTTCTCCCGCGAGGAGTGCGACGCCCTCGCCGTCGAGTCACAGCGCAGGGCGGCCGAGGCGATCAACGAGGGTCGCTTCGAGCGCTCGCTCGTCCCCATCCTCCACGACGACGGCACGCTCGCTCTCGCGAAGGACGAGCACCCGCGCGCCGGCACAACGCTGGCAGACCTCGCCAAGCTCACCCCCAGCTTCGAGGGCATGGGCTCCTACAAGAAGGACCCCGACGGTCTCTCCATCGACGAGACCGCCCGGAAGGCCTACCCGCACATCGAGCGCATCAACCACGTCCACCACGGCGGCAACTCGTCGGGCGTGGTTGACGGCGCGGGCGCCGTCCTCGTGACGTCACCCGAGTTCGCGAAGGCGCACGGCCTGAAGCCGCGGGCCCGCGTGCTGATGACAGCCGTCGCCGGCACCGAGCCGGTCATAATGCTCACCGCCCCCGGACCGGCAGCGAAGCGCGTCGTGCAGAAGGCCGGGATGACGTTCGACGACATCGACCTGTTCGAGGTGAACGAGGCGTTCGCCTCCGTCGTGCTCAAGTTCTTCAAGGACACCGGTGTCGACCCAGCGAAGGTCAACGTGAACGGCGGCGCCATGGCACTCGGTCACCCGATCGGTGCCACCGGCGCGATGCTCATCGGCACCCTGCTCGACGAGCTCGAGCGGCGCGACCTCCAGACGGGTCTCGTCACCATGTGCACCGGCGGTGGCATGGGCACGGCCACCATCATCGAACGGGTCTGACGCGCCGCGGCCGCCTAGTGGCGGTCCGTGAACCCGTAGCAGGCACGCAGGTTCTCGTCGGTCAGCGTGTCCCCCGGCGCACCCTGGGCGATCAGGCGGTGCGCGAGCAGCAGCACCGTGTCCGCGGGCTCCGCGTCGACCAGGTCATGGGTTGCCATGACCACGCACCGTCCGGCCGCCCGCTCCTCCTCCACCATCCGCGCCACCGCCTTGCGGCCCTGTGCGTCGAGGCCGGCGGTCGGCTCGTCCAGCAGGAGGACATCCGCCCTACGTGCAAGCACCTGGGCGAGATGAACCCGCTGCTGCTGCCCGCCCGAGAGTGCATGGAGCGGCTTGTCGCGGAACACCGTCACGGACATGCGCGCCATCGCCTCGTCGACTGAATCCCTGTCGGCTGCTCTCGCCCGGCGCACCAGCCCGAGCGACGGGTAACGGCCCATCGACACGACATCGCGGGCGCGCAGCGGCAGCGAGGCGAGCGATGCGGGGTGCTGGGGCAGGTAGGCGACGCGGCGGGCGTTGCGGCCGGGCCACTCCCCCAGCACCGAGCACTCGCCGGCCACCGGCTCGATGAGCCCCGCGAGAGTGCGCAGGATGGTGCTCTTCCCGGAGCCGTTCGTGCCCATCAGAACCATCAGCTCGCCGGGACGCATGGCCGCCGAGATGCCGTCCACCACCACGTGGCGGTCGTAGCCGACGGCGAGGTCGCCCATCTCGATGAGGGTGGTGGCGTCCATCAGTGGCCGTGCCCCGCGTGCGAGGGGTGGGCAGAAACGAAACCGCTGCTGCCTCCGCGAGCGATCAGGGCGACCACGAAGAACGACACCGCGGTGACGACCACCGTGGCGCCGGCGGCGAGGTCGTGGTGGTAGCTGATCAGGAGACCGGCGTAGTTGCTCGCAGCGCCGACCGCGGCGGCTGTGGCGATCATGGTGGGGAGCCTCCGCGTCAGCAGGGCGGCGGTTGCCGCGGGCGCGACCAGCATCCCGAACACCAGGAGGGTGCCGACGGTCCTGAAGGACGCGATCACGACCGCCCCGATCAGGGCCATCATGAGGCTGTTGTAGCGGGACGCACGGAACCCCGAGGTCTCGGCAAGATCCGGGTCGATGGCGAGCAGGAGGAACGGCCTGTGCAGCACCACGGTCGCACCGACCACTGCAGCCGCGGCCGCGAGCAGCCACCACAACTGCGCCGTGCCCACGCCCAGCAACTCCCCGAAGAGGATCGCCGTGAGGTCCCCGCGGAACGACTCGGACCGAGACGTGATGATGACGCCGAGGCCGAGCATGCCCACGAACAGAAGGCCGACCGCCGTGTCCGCGGACAGCCGTGTGCGACGCTGGACGACCCCCACCCCGCCCATCATCGCGAGAGCCCCCACGGCAGCACCCGCAAGCGCGGGAACGCCGATGAGCACGGCCACGGCTATGCCGGGCAGCACGCCGTGCGCCAGGGCATCACCGACGAACGCGAGGCCGCGCAGCACGACGAACGTGCCCGCGCACGCGCACAGGATGCTCACGAGAACCCCCGCGAGCAGTGCGTGCAGCAGGAACTCGTTCTCCGCGAAGGGTCTCCACAGTCCGTCCATCAGGACAGTGCCCCCGCGATCGAGCCCGCAAGGGCCGCGACGTACCCGGTGTACGAGCCGTCGGCAGGGAGCGCGTGGATACGCAGCTCCACCAGGTCGATTCCCAGCTCCTCCGCCACCTGGCCGACGACGGCACCGGGGGCCCCCTCCTCCATGAAAATCGCGCGTGCGTTCCCCGCGGCCTTTCGCACGGCCTCGAGATCCCTCGGTGATGCCTCGGCCGAGGACGAGAAGGACGGCACCACGACGCCCGTGACGGTGCAGCCGAAGCGGGCCGCGAAGTACGCGAGTGCGTCGTGGTCGGTCACGAGCCTGCACTTCCCGCTGCCGAGCGCGGCAATCGCCCCGCGTGCCGCGGTTCCCGCGGCCTCCAGTTGTGACCGTGCCGCTGCCGCATCCACGGTCACACCGTCGAGCCGTGCAACAGCCGCAGCGAGAGAATCGACCGCCCCGGACATGGTGAGCGGGTCGGTGAACACGTGCGGATCGTCACCGATGAGCGTGACGTTGTCCGTCAGCGTCCACAACGTCACTCCGCCCTCGCGCGCGGCCCTGATGGAATCCTCGAGACCGTGCTCGAAGTCCAGTCCGTTCTGCACCACGAGGTCTGCTGAATTGAGAACGGAGATGTCGCGCGCCGACGGCTCGAAATCATGGGGGTCCTTCCCGTCCGGGATGACCGTGAGAACCTCCGCGGAATCCCCCACCAGCAACTTCACGAAGGACTGGAGCACCGAGTTCGTCGCCACGATGACCGACCGCTCGAAAGTGGGTGAACTTGTCACAGTCACCGACGGCTCGACTCTCGAGGTGTCGGTGGACGACGAGGAACCGCCGCATCCCGCGACGATGAGCGTCACCGCCAGAGCGATTGCCGACCGGCCCATTTCCCCTCCTCGCCTTGTTGAGAACGGTTCTCATTATCATGTTCCAGACGCCAAAATGCAACCTGACCTAGGGTGAGACCATGACCGGCCCGTTTCTCCACCCGTTCGCCAAGCCCGCCCGCCCCGCATTCATCCGCCTGGTCAGCGGCCAGGGGGCCACGGTCACGACCGATTCGGGCCAGGTTCTGATCGACGGGATGGCCAGCCTCTGGTACTGCGCCATCGGGCACGGCCGGCGGGAGATGGCCGAGGCGGTCGCGGCGCAGATCACGTCCCTCGAGGCGTACTCCGCCTTTGACCCCTTCACAACCGAACCGGCCGATGCCGTCAGTGCGCGCATCGCCGCCCTCTCCCCCATCCGGGACGCACGGGTGTTCCTCTGCGGAAGCGGCTCGGAGTCGATCGACTCGGCAATGAAACTTGCCCGCGTCGCCCACGTGCAGGCGGGCCGTCCCGAGCGCACGGTCATCATCAGCCGCACCCGCGGGTACCACGGCACGAACTACGGCGGCACCAGCGCCCAGGGCATCGCGCCGAACAAGGTGGGCTACGGCACCCTTCTCGAGGACGTCATCCAGGTGGACGCCGACGACATCGAGGCAATGTCGATCGCGGTGGAGCAGAACAAGGGTCGTCTCGCCGCGATCATCTCGGAGCCGGTGCAGGGAGCCGGGGGTGTGTTCCCCAGCACCACCGAGTACCTGCAGGGTCTGCGCCGGCTGTGCGACGACAACGGCGCATACCTCATCTTCGACGAGGTCATCACCGGGTTCGGGCGGCTCGGCGAGTGGTTCGGTGCCACCCACTACGGGGTCACCCCGGACATGATCACGTTCGCCAAGGCCGTGACCAGCGGGTACCAGCCGCTCGGAGGCGTCATCTGCGCCCCAAGCGTCACGGCACCGCTCGAGTCCGACAAGGAATTCATCCTGCGCCACGGCTACACCTACTCGGGGCACGCCACCGTCTGCGCTGCCGCGCTGAAGAACATCGACATTCTCGATTCGGAGAACCTCCTGCCCCGGGCCCTCGAGATCGGTGCGCGACTGGAGGCGGGACTTTCCGCGCTCGCCGCCGACGGAACGATTGCAGGTGTGCGCGGCCGGGGTGCCGTGTGGGCCGCCGCGCTGAGGCCCGACCAGGACGCCATCAAGATCCGCGACCGCATGCTGGAACTCGGCGTGATCACCAGGGCGATCAACGACTGCAACACGTTCTGCCCGCCGCTCGTCATAACCGACGCCCAGCTCGACACGTTGCTCGACGTGTTCGCCACCGCCGCCGCCGGGCGCTGAGTCTCAGCGCGGGAGGCGGGTGACCAGGCTGCTGGTGTCGGCGCGGCCCCGGCCGCGCTCCATCAGCTCGCGGTAGTAGCCGAGCACCTGCTCGGTGACCGGAATGCGCGACCCGTTGCTGCGGGCCTCGGCGACGGCATACGTGAGGTCCTTCACCATCCACTCCACGGCGAAACCGAAGTCGAACTCGCCGTCGATCATGGTGCGGGCGCGGTTGTCCATCTGCCAGCTCTGCGCGGCACCCTTGCTGATGACGTCGATGACCGCGTGGGGGTCGAGGCCGGCGTTCGACGCGAACGCGATGCCCTCGCTGAGTGCCTGGACGAGTCCGGCGATGCAGATCTGGTTGACCATCTTCGCCAGCTGGCCTGCACCGGGGCCCCCGAGGCGCACGAAAGAGCGCGAGTACGCCCCGACCAGCGGCCGGACCACTGCGAGCGACTCCTCGTTGGCAGCGCCGCACATCACGGTGAGGACGCCGTTCTCCGCCCCCGACTGACCGCCCGAGACCGGTGCGTCCACGAAGACGACACCGTGGACCTCGCACGAGGTGGCCATGTCGACGGCAAGTTCGGCACTTGTGGTGGTGTGGTCGACGACGACAAGGCCCTCGTGGGCGCCGTCCAGCACGCCCCCGTCGCCGAGGATGACCTGGCGGACATCATCGTCGTTGCCGACGCACAGGAACACCACGTCGCTCGCGGCCGCCACTTCGGCAGGTGTGGGCACCGCCCGGCCGCCGTTCGCAGCGACCCACTCGAGGGCCCGGGACGAGGTGCGGTTGTACACCGTGACGTCGTGACCGGCGGCGGCGAGGTGACGCGCCATCGGCGCACCCATGACCCCCAGGCCGCAGAACCCGACTCGGGCCACGTGACTACTCGTCGTCTTCGTCGTCGTCGGCCTTGGCCTTCTTCGGGGCCTCGGCTTTCTTCTTGGCGGCCTTTGCGGGCTTCAGCACGCCCTTCTCGAGCGCGGCGTTCAGGAACTTCTCCGCTTCCTCGGTGGACACCTTCAGTGCCGGCGCGATCTCGGAGATGAGGTTGACGCGGGCCCGCTCGTACATGGTGCGCTCAGCTGCCGACAGCGAGGCATCCCTGTTGCGGGCCGCCAGGTTTCTCACGACCTCGGCCACCTGGTACACGTCGCCGCTCTTCAGCTTCTCCTGGTGGTTCTTGAACCGTCGCGACCAGTTGGACGGCACGCGCGGATCGGCCTTGGAGAGAACAGCCACCAGATCCTCCAGCTCGTCAGGGTTGACAGGGGGCCGCACGCCCACCTCGTCGAGCTTCGCCGTGGGGACACGGAGGGTCATCTCGTTGATGACGGTCTCGAGGATGAGGTACTCCTCTTTCTTGCCGCCGCCGGGGAACTCGAGCTTCTTGACCCCCTTCACCTTGCAGGCACCGTGCTGGGGGTAGATGACGATGTCATCTTTCTTGAAATTCACGGGGCGAAGTGTACGAGGTGAGTGCGCCAACCAGCGATTCCCTCCCCCGAATCGTCATGCTGATGTCATGCTAGAGTCATGCCATGGCCGCCCTGCAGGTGAAAAATGTCCCCGATGACCTCCACGAGGAGCTGCGGGAGGTCGCCGCACAACGCGGCTGCACCATCAGCGACCTCGTTCTCACGGCGATCCGCAAGGAGCTGCGCAGACCGCGGATGACCGCATGGCTCGACACTGTCTCGGCCATGCCGCGCGTCGACGTGACGAACAAGGAGATCCTCGACGCCATCGACGACGGGCGCAGGGGTCGATGAAGGCCGTCGACACCTCGGCTCTCGTCGAGTTCCTCCTGAACACCGAGAGGTTCGCGGCCGCGTCGGACTATTTCGACGACGAACTCATCGCCACCGACCTCGTCGTCCCGGAATCGCTGAACGCACTGCGCAAGATTGCCCTCCGTCACCCGAGGACGGCGCGTCGGGTGGACCGGTCCGTCGAGGTTCTCGGGCAGCTCCCCATCGACTTCGTCCCCCTGCAGGCGCTCACCGACGAGATCTGGCGCATGCGCGGCACGGTGACGCCGTACGACGCAGCGCATGTTGCCGTGGCCAGGGCCGCGGGTTGCGCGTTGCTCACGGCTGACGCCCGGCTCGCGAGGTCCGTGCCCGACGGGACATCGATCATCCTCGTCTGAACTGGCGCCCCCGGCAGGACTCGAACCTGCAACCTACGGATTAGAAGGCCGTGGCTCTATCCAATTGAGCTACGGGAGCATGTGGGGCGAAGTGTACCGAGGCCCGGTTTCAGCGTGCCGCATGCGAGCCGAGCAGTTGCTTTCGCAGGAAGTCGAGCGCGGTGATGACGCTCATCTGGCGCATCTGGTCGCGCACGCCGGGAAGCATGGCGGTGGTCGTCACGGTGGAGCCGTCGGGGAAGGCAGCCGCCACGCACAGGGTGCCGGCGGGCCGTCCGTCCTGCTCGTCGGGTCCTGCGACACCCGTGAGGGCGAGGGCAACGTCGCACCCGAGCACCCGCCTCGCACCGGCGGCCATCTCCGCCGCGGCACCCTCGGAGACGACGGGACCCGGCGTCACCCCGAGCACGCCGAACTTCACGTCGCTCGCGTAGCTGATGACCCCGCCCCGGAAGACGCGCGAGGACCCCGCCACGTTCGTGAGCCGTCCGCCCACCAGCCCGCCCGTCACCGACTCGGCCACACCGAACGTCCAGCTGCGCTGCTCCAGGAGCGCCAACACCACCGATTCCATGGTGTCGTCGTCGGTTCCGAAGACGATGTCCCCTATCTCGGCCCGCACCCTGCGGTCCCACGCGTCGAGAGTGCGCGACGCCGACGCGGAATCGGGAGCCTTGACGGTGAGGCGCACCTTGATGCCCTCCCAGCCGCTCGCGAGGAAGGCGAGCGTGGGGTTGCCGATGCGGTCCAGTTCGTCGATGATGTCGTCCAACCGCTCGTTCAGGCGCGACTCGCTCTCGCCCCACGTGCGCAGGACGCGGCTCTTGATGACCGCCCTCTCACCGCTGCGGGCGAGCAGGTCGGGCAGGATCGCCCGCTCGAACATGTCCTTCATCTCGTGCGGCACGCCGGGGACCGCGTAGATGACCTTCTCGCCCACCGGGCACACGAGACCCGGCGCCGTCCCGCGGGTCTGGGCGATCACTGCCGCACCGGCGGGAACGAGCGCCTGGCGGAGGTTGTTGTCCGACATCACCCTGCCGCGGCGCGCGAACATCTCGCGGATGACCCCCGCCACGGACTCGTCATGCACGAGCTCGGTGCCCATGATGGAGGCGATGGCCTCCCGTGTGAGGTCGTCGTGGGTGGGCCCCAGCCCGCCGCAGATGATCACCGCGTCGGCATCCACGAGCGCGACAGCGATGGCATCCTCCATCCGGACGAGGTTGTCCCCCACCTTCAGCTGCAGGTGCGACTCGATGCCGGCGGCGGCGAGCTGCTCACCGAGCCAGGACGAGTTGGTGTCGTTGATCTGGCCGAGCAGCAGTTCGGTGCCGATGGCGACCACGTTGCACCTCATGCCGCCACGGTCCTCCGCTCGGAGAGCATCAACCAGTACGCGCCCACCATGAGCAGACCGACAGCCACGAGCCCCATCACGGAGAGGATGTGGTACCCGACGGCACGCCGGATGAACCCCGACGAGAGCCCCGCGATCCCGCCGCAGAGGCTCATCATGAGGTCCGCCGAGCCCTGCACCGTGACGCGTTCGCTGTCGGGAACGGACTCGAGGAGCATGGTGGACCCGCCGATCAGGCCGAAGTTCCAGCCGATGCCGAGCAGCCACAGCGCCGGGAACACGATGACCGGTCCGTCACCGCTGAGCGACGACGACACGGTGGCCGCGATGAGAATCGCCGCCCCGAGGCGCACCGCGGCGAGGGTGCCCTTCTCGGCGGTGTACCGGCCGACGAGCGGGCTGAACGCGTACATCCCGGCGATGTGCAGGGACACCACGTACTGGCTGAGCGTCTCATGCCCGTGCAGCTTCATGTGCACCGGGGTCATCGTCATGATGGCGACCATCGCGACCTGGGAGACCACCATCGACCCGAGCGCCAACCGCCCCCTCTCGGTGGCGGTGACGATCCGGAGGGCCGCGGCGATGGACGGAAGTTTCTCGTCGACACTCGAGCGGATGCCCCCCGACACCACGAGCGGGTCGGGCCGCAGGCGGAGGGAGATGTTCGTGAACGCCAGCAGTAACACGCACGAGGCGAAGATCCATGGGCCGGTGTACTTGTGCCAGCCGAACGCGGTCTCGCCGGCCCACTGCGCGGGACCGATGAGGATCGGCCCGAACACCGCGCCGAACGTGGACGCGAACACGATGCGGCTCATGGCGCGCGACCGGTCGTCGGGGCTGGCCAGGTCGGTCGCCGCATAGCGCGCGAGGAGATTGGACGCCTGGCCGCTGCCGAACAGGAACAGACCCGCCAGGAACACCACGAGCACCGAGTGCTCCGCCCCGATGCCGGCGGCGACGGCGCCGCACGTGGCGAGCCCGTACCCGACCTGCATCCCGGGCCGGCGCCCCCTGCGCAGCATCATCCGCGACAGCACCTGCGACATGAACGCCCCGCCCACCGTGACGGTCGCCGTTGCGATGCCGCCCCACGGGGTCTTCTGCCCCAGTATCTCCTGGATGACGTACGCCCCCACGGTGACGGCACTGGACATGGACGCCGAGCCGACGACCTGGCCCACCGTGAGCGTGCGCAGCGTGCGGCGCTGGAGTGCCGCGCGCCCGGCGTCGTCGAGCTGCTGCGTCACCGCATCACCGCGCCCTGACCGCATGCACCGCGTACTGGAGGCCGGTGATGATCGTCAATGCGACGGCGGCCCACAGGAACGACAGCCACAGCCACGTCGCGTCGGTGGTGGTCATGGGCGCGATCGCGAACCCCACGGCCAGTTGCTGGAAGAGCGTCTTCCACTTCGCAAGTTTCGTGGCGGGCACCGACACCCCCTTCGATCCCACAACCACGCGGTAGGCACTGACGAGGATCTCGCGGCCCGCGATGATGCTGACGGGAAGGAGCCAGAAGATCCCGCGGCTGACCAGCGTGAACATGGCACCCAGAATGAGGATCTTGTCTGCCAGCGGGTCGAGGAACGCCCCGCTGCGCGTGGTGCCGTGACGGCGGGCGAGGTGACCGTCGATGCCGTCGGAGGAGCACAGGACCACCCACAGCGCGAGGGCGACCCACGAGCCGCGGCTGTCGCTCGGGAGTATGGCGAAGAGGAACGGGGACGCGAGGACCCGCGTGACGGTGACGACGTTCGCCCAGGTGGCAATGGCTGACTCGTCGACGGGCATGCCCTAGTCCACCAGATTCGCGCCGGCCGCGATGAGATCGGGGCCGAACACCTGGACGATCTCCACGTCATGGAACTCGCCCGGCGCGAGGTCGTCGGCCACCTGGACCACGCCGTCGATCTCGGGGGCCTCGCGGAACGACCGCCCGATGCCGGGTTCGTCCACCAGCACCCGGACGGTCTCGCCGAGCAGGGAGTCCCGTCGCAGCGCGGTGATCGAGTCCTGCACCTCCCGCAGCTCCGCGATGCGCTCGTTCATCAGCCCCGTGGGCACATGGTCGGGCAGGCCGAGGGCGTGGGTGCCATCCTCCGGGCTGAACGTGAAGAAGCCGCACCAGTCCAGCTGGGCCTGCTCGACGAAACGGAGCAGTTCGTCGTGGTCCTCCTCCGTCTCGCCCGGATACCCGACGATGAAGTTGGAACGGAACACCGCGTCCGGCTCCAGCGCCCTGATCCGGTTGATCCGCTCGAGGAACCTGCCGCCGTCTCCCCACCGCCGCATCCTGCGCAGGTGGGGCTTGCTCACGTGCTGCAGGGAGAGGTCGAAGTACGGCACGCCGGTGGCGAGCATCGCGTCGATGAGCCCGTCGGAGAGGTCGCTCGGGTACAGGTACAGCAGGCGCACCCAGTCGACCATCCCCGCCACCGCTTCCACGAGGGGCACGATGGACCCGGCACCCAGTTCGTCCGGCCGGTCCTTGCCGTAACTGGCGAGATCCTGGGCGACGAGCACGATCTCGCGCGCACCCGTCTGCTCCACCTCGGCGAGGATCGCGTCGACGTCGCGGCTGCGCTGCGGCCCGCGGAAGCTGGGGATGGCACAGAACCCACAGTTGCGGTCGCACCCCTCGGCGATCTTCACATACGCCCACGGCGCGGCCGACTTGGGCCGCGGGAGGTTGAGCAGGTCGAACGACGGCACCGCCGCGCTGACCGCGATCGGCTTGCGCCCGAGCTGGATGGGCACGCCGAACCCCGCGATCTGGTCGGCCTCGGGCATCGCCTCGGCGAGCTCCTCCCCGTAGCGCTCGGCCATGCAGCCCGTGACCACCAGCCGAGAGGACTTCTTGCGCTGGTCGTCCAGCACGAGCAGGGTGTCGATGCTCTCCTGGCGCGCCTCCTCGATGAACGCGCACGTGTTCACCACCACCACGTCGGCCTTCGTCGGGTCGTCAGTGGCCACGAGTCCCTGCGCGAGGAGGGTTCCGGCGATCTTCTCCGAGTCGACCTGGTTCTTCGGGCAGCCGAGCGTCTCGATGTAGTAACGCTGCGCCATCGGCACGAGCCTACTGATAGTTCAGACGCAGCCCCCCGTAAGGCCACTTCATGCGCAGCAACTGCCCCGTGGACGACACGGTGACGTACGCGGTGCCCCAGTCCGGACCGCCGAAACAGATGTTGGTCGTGATCCGGTCGTCGGTGGCGACGAAGTCGATGACCTCGCCCGCGGGCGAGATGACGGTGACCCCGCCGTTGACGAGCGTGGCGACACAGATGTTGCCGGCGGCGTCAACTGCCAGCGAGTCGAACAACTGGTAACCGGGGAGTCCGCACAGCATCACGGGCACCTCCGGGCTGATCGGCGCGACCTTGCCCGGTGCGGTCACCTCGCGCTGGTAGACGCGGCCAGTGTGCGTCTCGGCCCAGTACACCCTGTCCCCCGCCGGCGAGAGACCGATGCCGTTCGGCGAGTCCACGGGAAAAACGACCTCCTCGATGTGCGAGCCGTCGGCCTTCGCGTAGTAGATGCCGGTGCGGTCGGCGGTGCGGTGGTGACGGATGCCGTGATCGGTGAACCAGAAGCCACCGTGCGCGTCGAACACGAGGTCGTTCGGGGCGCGCAGCGCCACGTCGCCGCAGTGCGTGTACAGGTCGGTCACCTCGCCGGTCGCGATGTCCACCTTCTGGATGCGGCCGCCGATGTACTTCGCCGGGTCGAACTCGCCGGGATACAGCAACCCGCCCATCTCGAGCGGCGTGAACGCACCGCCGTTGTTGCAGAGGTAGAGATGGCCGTCGGGACCGGGGGCAAGACCGTTCGGCAGGCCGACGATGTCGGCAACCTTGGTCTTCGTGCCGTCGGGTGCCACGCGGGTGAGGCAGTGGCCGAACATCTCGGTGAGGATGACGCTGCCGTCCGGCATGGCCACCGGCCCCTCGGGGAACCGAAGTCCCGTGGTCACGGTCTCAAGTGCCGGATTGGCCATGTGCATCACCCCATTGCGTCGAGTTCCTCCACCGTCATTAGCACGGCGCGGGCCTTGGACCCCTCACTGGGGCCGACCACGCCCCTCTCCTCGAGTTCGTCCATCAGGCGCCCCGCGCGGGCGAAACCGATCTTCAGCTTGCGCTGGAGCAGGGAGGTGCTGCCGAGGCCAGACCGCACGACGATGTCGATGGCGCGGCGCACGAGATCGTCGTCACCGCCGTCGTTGCCGCCGAAGAGTCCGGGCTGGCCGCTGCCGCCGCCGTCGCCCTCCCCCTCGATGCCGCTGACGTAGACCACCTCGGGGGCCTGGCGCCGCCAGTGGGCCACCACCTGGCGCACTTCCTCCTCGTCCACCCACGAACCCTGGATGCGCTGCGGGATGTTCGTGTTGCCGGGCAGGAGCAGCATGTCGCCCTTACCGACCAGCTTCTCCGCGCCCGGCTGGTCGAGGATGACGCGGCTGTCGGTGAGCGACGAGACCGCGAACGCCATGCGCGCGGGGATGTTCGCCTTGATGACCCCGGTGATGACGTTCACGCTGGGGCGCTGCGTGGCGACGATGAGGTGGATGCCCACCGCGCGCGCCTTCTGGGCGATGCGCGTGATGCACTCCTCCACGTCGCGCGCCGCGACCATCATGAGGTCGTTCAGCTCGTCGACGACCACGACGATGAACGGGAGGCGCTCGTACGGCGGGAAGCCCTCGCGCTCCTGCACCACTTCCCCGCGGTCGAACGCCTGGTTGTAGCCGCCGATGTCGCGGAAGCCCACCTCGACGAGCAGGTCGTAGCGGCGCTCCATCTCCTTGACGGCCCACCCGAGTGCGTTGGCCGCCTTCTTCGGGTTGGTCACAGGGGCCGTGAGCAGGTGGGGCAGGCGCGCGTACTGGCCCATCTCGACCTGCTTCGGGTCGATGAGGATGAGCCGCACCTGGTCGGGCGTGGACCGCATGAGCAGCGACGTGAGGATGGAGTTGATGCCGCTGGACTTGCCCGCGCCGGTGGCGCCGGCGATGAGCATGTGCGGCGTGCTCGCGAGGTTCATGAACACGGCGCGACCCGCGATGTCCTTGCCGACCGCGACCTCGAGCGGGTGCGAGGCGGCCTTTGCCTCGGGCGACACCATGAGGTCACCGAGCGAGACGAGCTGGCGCGATTCGTTCGGCACCTCCACCCCGATCGCCGACTTGCCCGGGATGGGGGCCAGGATGCGCACGTCGGTGGCGGCCATGGAGTACGCGATGTCGCGGTTGAGACTGGTGACCTTGGCGACCTTCACGCCGGCGCCGAGCTCCAGTTCGAAGCGGGTGACGGTGGGCCCGACCGTCATGCCGAGCAGGCGGGTCTCGACTCCGTGCGAGGCGAGCGCCTCCTCGAGCAGTCTCCCCCGCTCGGCAACGCGCGCCTTGTTGACCTCGTGCACCTCGGTGAGGCCGAGCAGTTCGGTGCCGGGCAGCACCCACTCGCCCGGCGACGCGGGCACGGCGGGGTTGATGAGCGGATCCTCGCCCCTGTGCTTCATGCCCGGCTTCTGGTGGAACTCGGGGTCGACCGGTGCCGCGGCGGCAGGCTTGCGCGGACGGCGTTCCGGCTTCGGGGCGGGCTCGTCGTCGGCATAGTCGAAGATCTCGGGCGACTCGCGCCGGCGCCGCGGGGCGGGCGCAGGTGCGGGCTCCTCCTCGAGGTCGTACATGCCGGGCTGGCGGCGGCGCGTCTCGGCGCGCTCCTCGCGGGCCTTCATGGCCTCGTCACGCGCGGCGTTCAGATGCGCGGCCCGCTTGCGGATGATGTCGATGAGCTCGGGCAGCGTGGTGTCGGTGATGAGCATGGTTCCCAGCACGCCTGCTGCCAACAGCACGACGAGTGCCCCTGCCCAGCTGACGGTGGTGCGCAGGGGCTCACCGATGATGGCGCCGAACCAGCCACCCGCCTGCGACATGGCGTCCACGCTGGCGACGATCTTGTCGGCACCGTTGACGAGGTGCAGGAACCCGAGAATGGCCAGCACGTTGATGCCCCAGCCGACCGACAGACGGACCCTGTGCTCGATGCTGCGCCGGCGCACCATGGCCACGCCGATCACGATGGTGATGACGGGGAGCGCGAAACGCCCGAGCCCGAACAACCAGCCGAACATCTTGTCGATGCCCGTGCCCAGCGGCCCGGCCATGTGGGCGTACATGGAGAGGATGAGGAGCAGGCCGAGGCTGACGAGGCCGATGCCCCAGAACTCGACCTCGCGGCCCTTCGTGACCTGGGCCAGGGAGGACTCGGAGGGCTTGCGTCCGGAATTGCCGGCGGGGCGGCGGCTGCCGGACGGCGGGGTCTTCACGCTGGAGCGACCCGATGACCCACGCGATCCGGGGGACGACGAACGGGAACCCTTGTCAGACATGTGAAAAACGGTACTAGTGGGGTGTCCGCCGCGGACGGATACCCCCGTCGGTGCTGGGTTTGCGGCCCTAGATGTACGCCTCGATGAGACGCGGCCCCCGCTGGCGCATGGCACTGGCGAAGGCCGACTCGAACTCCTGCGGCGTGGAGACCCGCGTTGCCTCGACGCCCATGCCGTGGGCGAGGTCGACCCAGTTGAGCTCCGGATTGCCGAGGTCGAGCATCGACTGGGCCTTCTCCCCGCCCTTGCCCGCACCGGTGCGCATGAGCTCGATCTGGAGGATCCCGTACGAGCGGTTGGCGAAGATGACGGTGGTGACGTCGAGGTTCTCGCGTGCCTGCGTCCAGAGACTCTGCAGCGTGTACATGCCCCCGCCGTCCCCCTGCAGGCTCAGGACCTTGCGTCCGTCCGTGGCCGCGACACCTGCACCGGTGGCAACCGGGAGTCCCATTCCGATGGATCCACCCGTGAGCGAGAGGACGTCGTGCGGCACGGCGGTGGCGAGTGCCGCGGACGTGCCCGCGCCCTGGGTACCGCCCTCGCTGACCACGATCGAGTGACCGGGCAGATGACGCGCAACCGACCGGCCGATCGCGAACTGGTCCCACTTGTCGCCCACAGTGTCGTCAACCCTGAACAAGGACGTCGCCGGGGTGACGGCGGAGACCCCGAGCGCATCCGCGAGCGCCTCCATCGCGCCCATTCCGTCCTCGTGCGCATGCGAGAGATGGAGCAGTTCCGTGTGCTCGGCCTTCCCCACGCTCGGCCTCCCGGGATAGGCGAAGAACGTGACGGGCGGCTTCGTGTTCACGAGCACCAGCACGTCGAGGCCGGAGAGGTACTCGACGAGCTGCTCTGCGAAGTACGGCAACCGGGTGACGGGAACACGGCCGGCCCCCGCCTGCATCGCCGGTGCGAACGTGTCGGCCATCAACGTGACGTTGCCCGCGGTTGCGACCTTGCCGGCCGCGGCCAGCCCCCGCTCCTTCAGCACGTCGCCCCGCATCAGGATGCCGACCTTCCGGCCCGACCTCACCGCATCGGCCACCTTCGCCACCGCATCGTCCGACACGGCCGATGGCCCCTGAACGGCGAGCGGCGCGGCGGGGACGCCTCCCTCGTTCCACGCGACGTCCGCGGGGAGGATGAGCGTGGCGACCTGGCCCGGTGCCTGCATCGACGCATGCACTGCGCGTGCCGCATCGGCCCCGACCGACTCGGGACTGGTGGCGGTGTGCACCCAGCCCGACACCGGGCGGGCGAACCCGACGATGTCGGACGCGAGCGGGGCGTCGTGCTGCAGATGGTGGGTTGCGTGGTCACCGACGATGTTCACGACGGGCGTCTGGGCGCGGCGCGCGTTGTGGAGGTTGGCAAGACCGTTCGCCAGTCCCGGGCCGAGGTGGAGCAACGTGGCGGCGGGCTTGCCGGCGACGCGCGCGTACCCGTCGGCCATCCCGGTGACGACACCCTCGAACAGACCGAGCACCGGCCGCATGCCGGCGACGGTGTCGATGGCGGTGACGAGGTGCATCTCGGACGTGCCTGGGTTGGCGAAGCACACCTCCACCCCGGAGTCGACGAGTGTGGTGATGAGTGCCTGTGCCCCGTACATGGCGCCACCCTATTCCTGCCGCGGTGCGGCCCGGGCGGTCAGGTGGTCATCACCACGGGCACGATCATCGGGCGCCGCTTGGTGCGGTCGCTCACGAACTTGCCCGTGGCACGGCGGACCTCGCGCTCGAGGTTGTCGATGTCCGTGATGCCGTCGCGAAGTGCCTTCTCGAGTGCCGCCCGCACGGTGTCCTCGGCCTCGTCCAGCAGGTCATCGGCCTCGGGGGCGTACACCCAGCCCCTGGTGATGATCTCGGGCCCGGTGATGACCTCGTTCGTCTCGCTGTCGACGGTAGCGATGACCACCACCACGCCCTCCTCGGCCAGCACCCGCCGGTCGCGCAGCACACCCTGGCCGACGTCACCGACGATGCCGTCCACGAAGAGGTAGTGCGCGGGGATCTTGCCCACGAAGGACATGCCCTTGTCGTCGAGTTCCAGGACGTCACCGTCGGTGGCCTGCAGCACTGTGGAGGCATCGGAACCCATGAGCACCGCGAGCTCGGCATGGGCCCGCAGGTGGCGGTACTCGCCGTGCACCGGCACGAACCACTCGGGCCGCACGATCGAGTGGTAGGTCTTCAGTTCGTCGGCCTGTGCATGGCCCGTGGCGTGCACGTCGGCGATGCCGCTGTGCACCACCTTCGCCCCCGCGCGCATCAGGCCGTCGATCACGCGGTTCACGTTGCCCTCGTTGCCGGGGATGGCGTGGCTCGAGAGAATGATGGTGTCGTCGGAGCCCACCTTCAGCCACTTGCTCTCGCCCCGGGACAGCAGGGAGAGAGCCGACATCGGCTCGCCCTGTGACCCGGTGGAGATCACGCACACGCGCTCGGGGGGGAACTTCTCGATTTCCTCCACGTCGATGAACACCGAGGCCGGGACACTCAGCAGCTTGAGGTCGATGGCGAGGCGCACGTTCTTCTGCATGCTCCGCCCCATCAGGGCGACCTTGCGGTTGTGTTCCTGGGCGGCCTCGATGATCTGCTGGACGCGGTGGATGTGGCTGGCGAAGCTGGCCGTGATGATGCGGCGGTCGCGGTGCTCGTGGAAGAGGTTGCGCAGGACCCCGCCGATGCTCCGCTCGCTCGGGGCGTGGCCCGCCTCCTCCGCGTTGGTGGAGTCGCACATCAGCAGGCGGATGCCCACCGTGCTCGACAGCTCCCCGAGGCGCGCCAGGTCGGTGCGCCGGTTGTCGACGGGAGTGAGATCCAGTTTGAAGTCCCCCGAGTGCACCACCACTCCCTGGTCGGTGTGCACGATGATCGCGTGTGCGTGAGGGACGGAGTGGGTGACGGGCAGGAACTCCACGTCGAAACCGCCGATGTCGAGACGTTGTCCGTCGCGCACCTCCACCAGCTGGGTCCGGTTCAGCAGGCCGGCCTCCTCGATGCGGTTGCGCGCCAGCCCGAGGGTGACCGCGGACCCGTACACCGGGAACTCGATGTCACGCAGCAGGAACTGCAGGCCGCCCACGTGGTCCTCGTGCCCGTGCGTTGCCACGCACCCCACGATGCGGTCGGCGTTCTCGCGGAGGAAGGTGAAGTCCGGCAGGACGAGGTCGATGCCGTGCATGTCGGCATCGGGGAACATCAGGCCGCAGTCGATCATCAGCAGCCGGTCGTTCTGCTCGAGCACCATGCAGTTGCGCCCGATCTCGCCGAGACCGCCGAGGAAATAGACGCGTACGGGGGATGCCATGCGGGTGCTCAGCGGAGGACCGCGCGCGCCTTCTCGAGGTTCGCGTGCACCTGCGCGGCCCGCTCGGCGAGTCCCGCGGGCGGCGGGCCCATCGGCAGGCGGCACTCGCCCACGTCGAACCCGAGGTGGCTCATCATCACCTTGCTCGGGATCGGGTTCGGGTTGTCGTCGCCCGTCTCGTAGGCGTAGCTCTCGAGGAGGATGTCGTTCATCCGCCGCGCCCCGTCGACGTCGCCGTTGCGGAACGACGTGATCATCCGCTGGTGCTCGGGGGCGCTCCAGTGCGTCGCCACGCCGATGACACCGACGCCGCCGTAGGCGAGGAACGCGAGGGTGAGGCCGTCATCGCCGCTGTAGAGATCGAAGTCGCGCGGGACCATGGCCATGAGGTTGGCGGTCTCTGCGGGGGCACCGGCGGCATCCTTCAGGGCGCGGACATTCTTCACCTCGTTCGCGAGACGCGCGAGCGAGGCCGTGGAGATCTTGCGGCCCGTGCGCACGGGGATGTCGTAGACCACGACCGGCAGGTCGGTTGCCCCCGCCATCGCGGTGATGTGCGCAACGAGACCCGCCTGCGAGGGACGGTTGTAGTACGGCCCGACAGCGAGAATCCCGGCCGCGCCGAGCGCGGTCACCTCCTTGGTGAGGTGCACGGAGTGGGCGGTGTCGTTGGATCCGCTGCCGGCGATCACGGGGATGGAGACGGCCTTGATGACCGCGTCCCACAGCTCGAGCTTCTCGGAATCGGTGAGGGTGGACGATTCACCCGTGGTCCCGGAGACCACGAGACCATCGTTTCCGTTGGCCTCCAGCCACCTGGCCAGACGCACCGCCTCGTCGATGTTCAGCGCGCCGTCCGCGGTGAACGGCGTGATCATCGCGGTGAGGACCTGCCCGAAGAGTGCCATCCCCCAAGTATTGCCCATGAGGGGGGTTGCACCCCTCCCGGATGATCGGGAAGGGTGCCGACCTCTCAGGCCTGCTCGCCGGGAGCGGGCATCTCCTTGCCGATCTCGAAGGCGGTGAACTCCTCGCCGGTGTCCTGCCAGTCCTCGAACTGGATGACGCCGAGCTCCTCGAAGCGGCGGCGCAGCCACATGTCGTTGCGGTCGAGCAGGCCGAGCTTCTTGCAGTTCGGCACGATCTTGGAGAAGAGCATCTGCTGGAACAGGACGCGGGTGGGGTCGGCGAGCGTGAGCGGGGCGATCTCCTTGGTGTTCACCCCGAGACGGTCCCAGACCTCCTGCTGGAGGAACCGGTCGCGCATCCGCACGCTCGCCTCGAACGCGAACTCCTGGCGCTCCTTGATCTCGGCGTCCGACATGCCGTCGTAGACCTCCTTCAGGCTGAGCACGCCGAAGGCCACGTGACGCGCCTCGTCACTCATGACGTAGCGGAGCAGCTTCTTCAGGAGCGGCTCGTTCGTGAGCTGGTGGAGGAAACCGAACGCGGCGAGGGCGAGACCCTCGACCATGATCTGCATGCCCAGGTACGTGAAGTCCCAGCGGCTGTCGTTGACGATGTCGTCGAGGAGCATCCGCAGGTGGGCGTTGATCTGGTACTCCCCACCCAGCTTCTCCTGCAGGTAGCGGCCGAACACCTCGACGTGGCGCGCCTCGTCGACGACCTGCGTGCTGGCGTACAGCTTGGCGTCGTACCACGGCACGGTCTCGGTGATCTTGGCGGTGCAGATGAGGGCCCCCTGCTCGCCGTGGAGGAACTGGCTCAGCTGCCAGCGGCGGCTCTCGATTCCGAAGTCCAGCCACTCCTTGTCGCCCCAGTGCCGGATGGAGGTGTCGGCGTAGAGCGCGGGGTCCATGCCGGGCCCCAGCAGCTGCTGGTCCTCGAACATGACCTTCTCCATGTCCACGTCGGTGTCCCACTCGAGGTCTGTCGTGCCGTTCCACTGGCCGGTCTTCGCCTTCTCGTACAGCTTGCGCAGGTTCGGCCGCGCGAGGGAGTAGTCCCACGTGAAGATGGAGTCCGCGTTGTTCTTGACCACGTGTTCGACCGCGTCGACATCATGGTTGGTGACCGCGAGGATCGCCTCGATGTCGTTCAGGTCGTCACGACCGATCATGTCCTGGTTGGACTTCTCCGAGATGCTCACGGTGCTCCTGCTTTCTGCGGTGGGATGATTGAGATGGGTCAGCGCCCTGGCGGCGTCGACGGGATGAGATGGGCCCGGACCAGCCGGGTGACGGACTTCCTGTCGGTGAAGTCGAAGAGGTGCGACGGCGACAGGTAGTGCGAGATGGTGAGCCGCACGACGATGTCGACGATCTCGGCGGCGTCGGCCGACGGGATGAACTCGTCGGTGAAGGGGGTGATGAAGCCGGTGGCGACGCTGATGATCCGGTCGAGTCCGTCGAGCGTGAGGTCTCCGAGGGCGACACCGGGTTGGGTCGCGAGAAGGGCGGCGAGCCCGTGGTCCTCCCGGAGCGCGCGGGATGCTGCCACGATCACCCGAACCAGGAAGTCCTCGAGGGACTCGGCCCCCTCCAGTTCGCCGCGGATGTCGGCGAAGAACTCCTCGATGGAATGGCGGCGCACCGCGTCGAAGAGGATGTCGCGGCCGCCCGGGAAGATGCGGTACAGGGTGGCGCGGGAGATGCCGGCGGCCGCACAGACATCGTCCATGGTCACCTTGTCGCGGCCGATCTCCCGCAGGCACGTGCGCGCGGCCTCGATGACCGCCCTTTCGGACTCGTGCGTGGGTGCCTCGTGCTCCTCAACGGAGACATCAGAGGTGACGGGCGCCACGGACATGGTGAGACAGTACGGTCAGGCCCGTCTCACTGTCAACAGTCACGAATCCCGACCTTGAAAGTCGGGTTTTGCTCGGGATAGGTTCTCACGGTCCCCGATCGAAAGGAACCGACCATGCGTCGCATCGCCCTCTCCCTCCTCGCAGTCTCCGCACTTGGCCTCGCCTCGTGCGGCGGCAGTGACTCCGCCTCGGACACCACAGCCCCGGCCGCGTCCGAGGGCAACGGTGCCGGCAACGAGTGCACCACCGGCAAGACCCTCACCGAGGGCAAGCTCACCATCGCCACCGGCAACCCGGCATACGGCCCGTGGGTGGAGAACGACAAGCCCGAGTCCAAGGAGGGCTTCGAGGCCGCAGTCGCGTACGCCGTGGCCGGCGCGCTGGGCTTCTCCGACGAGAACGTGACGTGGGTGCGAACCGGCTTCGACGAGGCCATCCAGCCGGGCGCCAAGAACTTCGACTTCAACCTCCAGCAGTACACCATCACAGAGGAGCGGAAGAAGACCGTCTCGTTCAGTGACCCGTACTACGTGACGAACCAGGCCATCGTCGGTCTCGCCGACTCGGCTGCGGCCGGTGCGAAGTCCATCGCCGACCTGAAGGGCGTGAAGTTCGGGGCACAGGCCTCGACCACCAGCCTCGACTTCATCAACGAGGTCCTGAAGCCCGACACTGAGCCGTACGTGTACGAGGACAATGCCGGGGCCAAGGCGGCGCTCGAGGCCAAGCAGATCGACGCCATCGTCGTCGACCTGCCGACCGCGTTCTACATCGCGGCGGTCGAGATCGAGGGTGCATCCGTCATCGGCCAGTTCCCCGCGACGTCCGGCGACGAGTTCGGTCTCCTCTTCGACCTCGACAACCCGCTCGTCTCCTGTGTCAACGAGGCTCTCGCCACGATCAAGGGTGACGGCACCCTCGACGGCATCGTCCAGACCTGGCTGGCCGACAAGACCAACGCACCGGTCATCGCCGGCTGACGACCCGGCAACCACGAAGTGAACGACTCCGCCTCGCGGCGCGCCCGGTACGAACGGGACCGCCGCAGGCGGAGTCTTCTCGTTGCGACGGCGAGCACTGGGCTCGTCGTGGCCCTCGTCGTGCTGCTCGTCCCGCGCATGCCGCGGTGGGACAGGGTGCGGGAGTCGTTCTTCAACGGCGAGCGGTTCCGTGACTCGTTCCCGCGGCTGCTCGAGGCGTTCGTCCTCGACATCAAGATCTTCCTCTGGTCCGTCCCGTGCATCGTCGTGGTTGCCCTGCTGGTGGCCGTCACGCGGAGCAGCCGCTCGCCCGTTCTGTTCCCGATGCGCGCCCTGGCCGTCGTCTACACCGATGTCATGCGCGGCGTCCCCGTGATTCTCTGGATCTACCTCATCGGTTTCGGCGTGCCGGGGCTCGGCCTCGACAGGCCGTGGAACAGCCCCCTCATCTGGGGCTCAGTGGCTCTCGTCCTCACGTACGCGGCGTACGTGAGCGAGGTCTTCCGTGCCGGCATCGAGAGCGTCCACGAATCACAGAGGGCGGCGGCCCGGTCGCTCGGCCTGGGCAATGCCCAGACGATGCGCCATGTCATTCTCCCCCAGGCGGTGCGCCGCGTCGTCCCGCCGCTCATGAACGATTTCGTCTCGCTGCAGAAGGACGTCGCTCTCGTCTCCCTGATCGGCCCGATCGAGATCCTCCGCCAGGCGGGTGTCGACAAGTCGAAGTTCGCCAACTTCACGCCGTACATCGCCGCCGCCGTCATCTTCCTGATGATCACCATTCCGCTCACCAGGGCCACCGACTGGTTGCTCGAGCGGGAGCGCCGGCGCACCACCGGGACGAGGGTGCGATGAGCAAGATCTCCCTGCGCGGGGTCACCAAGTCCTTCGGCGGCAACAAGGTTCTCGACGGTGTCACGCTGGACATCGAGCAGGGGCAGGTCGTGTCCCTCATCGGCCCGTCGGGGTCGGGCAAGTCCACTCTGCTGCGCTGCATCAACCTGCTCGAGCCCGTCGACGACGGTGCCGTGCTGCTCGACGGCGAGGACATCAGCGTGCAAGTCCACTCTGCTGCGCTGCATCAACCTGCTCGAGCCCGTCGACGACGGTGCCGTGCTGCTCGACGGCGAGGACATCAGCGTGCCGGGGCTCGACGCGAACCCCGTGCGGCGGAGGATCGGCATGGTCTTCCAGAGCTACAACCTGTTCCCGCACATGTCGGTCATGGACAACATCACCCTCGCGCCTGTCCGCGCGGCGGGAATCCCCAGACGGGATGCCGAGACGGCTGCGTTGGCGCTGCTGGAGCGTTTCGGGCTTTCCGACAAGGCCGCCAGCTATCCGGACCAGCTGTCGGGTGGGCAGCAGCAGCGAGTCGCGATCGTTCGCGCCCTCGCGATGGGGCCGGAGGTCCTGCTGCTCGACGAGATCACGTCGGCGCTCGACCCGGAACTAGTCGGCGAGGTGCTCGACGTCGTGCGCGAGCTGAAGTCGACCGGCATCACACTCGTCCTCGCAACGCACGAGATGGGGTTCGCGCGCGACACGAGCGACGTCATCGTGATGCTGGACGGCGGGCGGATCATCGAACAGGGCCACCCGCGCGACGTTCTCGTCGCCCCCCGCACCGAGCGAGCGCGCCAGTTCCTCCAGCGCATCATCGACTCCGGCCGTCTCTGACTGCCGCTCGCCGGCGCGGGGGACGCGGCAACCGGCCGGGTCTAGGGTGAGCCCGTGACCGCAGCCCGCAGGACCGTCGCCTGCCTTCTCGCCGCTCTCGTGTTCGTGCTCGTGCCTGCTGCCGTCGCCGTGCGCGCGGCCCACGCCACCTTGTTCGACACCGGCGAGTTCGTGAAGGTCTCCGCGGATCTGGCCCGCGACGAGTCGGTCCGCGCGGACCTCGTCGACTCCTTCACCGGTTCGATTGTCGACGCGCTCGACCCGGGCTCCCTGGTGCCTGCGGGCACTCTCGCCGCCGTCGGTCTCACGCCTGCCGACCTCGAGAGACGCGTGGACGGAATCATCCGGTCGGCAGTGTCGGCGGCCGTCAGCAGTGAGGTGTTCGCCGTGCTGTGGGAGGAAGCAAGCAGGCAGGCCCACACCTCGTTCATGGATGCCATCAGGAACGGGATCACTGTGGACGGCGTCTCCGTGGACATGAGCACACTCGTGCGCGAGGTGTCGGCAAAGGTCAAGGATGACGGAGTGGTCGGCAGGCTCATCGACCTTGCCGCTCTCGTGCCGTCGGATGCAGACCTCAGCTTCCGCATACTCGACGGCAACGGTGTGAGCACGGCACGCGCGATCAACTCGACCACATCGGTGCTCCGCTGGCTCCTCCCCCTGCTCGCACTCGCGGGTGCGGCGGGCGTGGCGACTGCCTGGCCCACGCGGAGGACGGGTGTGCTCATCGCGTCTGCCTCGGTCACGGCCGGCGCGGTGATGGTGCCCGTCCTGCGGTCCGTCGCGGCGGGACGTCTGGAGTCAGCCACGGGCGACAATTCGGGCACGGCGCGGGCAGCCTTCGACGTGGCCACCTCGTCGGTCACCGCACCGACGGTCGCGATCGCACTCGTCGCGCTCGGCGCCGCAGGAACGGCCCTGCTGCGCCGCCGTCAGCCGGCGTGACGGGCCCCGGGGTTGCGGGCGCGCCCTGCGGAGAAGAGCGCGCCGGTGCCCTCACCTGCGCGAGTACCGCTCCCTGGTGACGGTCCCGTCGGGCTGGGTGAAAGTGAAAGTTGCCTCGGTGGACGAGACCACGTAGGCGACCTCGCCGCGCGCACCGCCGATGCTGTACCCGAGCACGTACGAGCCGCTAGCGGGAGAAGAGAATTCCGTTATGGTCGCCCCGCGCAGAGGCTCGAGCGAGGGGCGAAAGGGGTTGGTGCGCGGCTGCGGCTCGATCTGGTCACCCGAGACTGACACCACCCCGCGGAGACCGCCGTTGATGTACGGGTAGGTCCGTGTGCCGTGGTAGTGGTAGGCGCCGCTCGCATCGAAATGCCCGTTGAATTCGTCGAGGGCTCTCACCTTCGAGCCGTCAGGTTCCGTCTCTCCGTAGATCGGGAAACCGTCGAGTGCGAACGCGATGGGCTTGTCGCGCCCCACCTTCTCGACGAGGTGGAGAGGAGCGACGTGATAGTGGTAGTCGTCGGCCCGGCCGGCGTGACCTCCCCATTCGTCCAGCTCGCCGACGAGGAATGCGTCATCACCCCGATTGTTCAGGGCGTTGAAGATGGGGACACCGTTCGCCGCGAGCGCAATGGCACCCCGGTACAGCGCGGTCCTCGCCGACACCGGCGAGCCCGCAAGCTCGGGCACGGCGGGAATCCGCCACGCGTTCGACCCCGAGTAGGGCTGCGGCGTGGGCACCTGCTGCTGCCAGCTCGTAATCCCGATCATCATTCCGTGGGCGGGCATGCCATTGCTCTCGACGAGCCACCAGTTCCCCTCCCGCATCACCTTCACCGTCGATGCGAACTCGTCGAACCCGGCAGGGGGCCCCGCCGGTTCGCCAACAGAATCGACCGTCGTGGTTGCGGCACGGGGAACAGAACTGGCCGACGAAGGCTCCGTTGTCGTAGAGGGGGCAGCGGGAGCCACGGAGGAAGAAATTGTCGTTGAGGGCTCATCCGGGCTCGAGCCACCGCGACCGCACGCAGCCAGCAGCGCAGCCGCGGCACCCACCGCCCCAGCTCGTATCGCCTGTCGTCGCGTCAGGAAGGCCTCCGGCACGACGATGAACCCGTGCTCGTGATGCCCCGCTCCTGGGTCATGATCTCTGCCGGGTCCGCACATCTCATCTCCTCCGGGCCGACCGTACCGACCGAAAGTAAGAGAGCAACAAGAGCCCGGCGGGACTCAACAGCCGTCCTCAGGCGTCGGGGAGCGCGTGGTCCGCGAACTGCTCGCGCAGGGTCTTCTTCGAGAACTTGCCCACGGAGGTCTTCGGGACCTCGGGGATGAAGACCACGTCGTCGGGCAGCTGCCACTTGGCGAGGCGCGGCACGAGGTGCTCGATGACCTCCTCCTTCGTCAGGCTCTCCCCCGGCTTCACCACCACGCACGCGAGCGGACGCTCCGACCACTTCGGGTGCGGCACGCCGATCACTGCGGCTTCAGCAATCCTGGGGTGCGACATGAGTTCGTTCTCCACGTCGACGGACGAGATCCACTCGCCGCCGGACTTGATGAGGTCCTTCGTGCGGTCCACCAGGCGGATGCGGCCCATCGGGTCGACCACAGCGACGTCACCGGTGCGCAGCCAGCCGTCATCAGTGAAGCTCTCGCGCGAGCGCGGGTCGTCGTAGTAGTCGGCCGCGATCCACGGTCCGGAGCACTGCAACTCGCCGCTCGACTCGCCGTCCCACGGAAGCGGGGTGGTCGTGCCCGGTTCCACCACGCGCATCTCCACGCCGAACGCAATGAGGCCCACTGTGGTCCGCAGGTCGGCCTGCTGCTCCTGCGGGAGGGCACGGTCGGCCCGCGACAGCGTGCACACCGCCGCGATCGGGCTGGTCTCGGTCATGCCCCACGCCTGCAGGATGGGCAGGCCGGTCTGCTCACGGTACGCCTCGCTGAGCGCCTTCGGCACCGCCGAACCGCCGCACGGGATGCAGCGCAGCGACGACGTGTCCTTGCCCTTCAGTTCGGGCAGCACCGCCATCCAGATGGTGGGCACGCCGGCGGCCACGGTGACCTTCTCGTCGACGATCAGTCTCGCCACCGCCGGCCCGCTGAGGTCGGGGCCCGGCATGACGAGGTCCGCACCGGAGGCAACACCTGCGTGCGCGAGACCCCACGAGTTCGCGTGGAACATGGGCACGACCGGCAGGATCACATCGGCCTCGCCCACGCCCACCGAGTCGGTCATCATCGTGGCCATCGTGTGCAGGTAGGTGCTGCGGTGCGAGTACACGACGCCCTTGGGGTTGCCCGTGGTGCCCGAGGTGTAGCACATGCTCGCCGCGCGGTTCTCGTCCTCGATCACCGGCCACACGGCAGGCTTGGACTTCGACACCAGTTCCTCGTAGTCGTGCACCTGGATGCCGGGCACCGACGCGGGGGCCGCGCCCTTGCCGTCGTTCATGAAGACAAGGTGCTTCACGGTGGTGAACGTGGGCACGAGGGGCTCGAGCAGGGCCCACAGGGAGGTGTCGCAGAAGATGATCTCGTCCTCGGCGTGGTTCACGATGTAGGTGAGCTGCTCGGGGAACAGGCGGATGTTCAGGGTGTGCAGCACGCGCCCGCTGCACGGGGCGGCGAAGTACAGCTCGAGGTGGCGGGCGGTGTTCCACGCGAAGGTCGCGACGCGGCCCGTGGCCGTGATTCCGAGTGTGTCCAGTGCGGATGCGATGCGGCGCGTGCGGTCGGCCCACTCGCCGTACGTGACCCGCTCGATCCCGGTGGCGGTGGCCGTGGTGACCGTCTTGTCACGGTGGTACTTCTCCGCGCGGTCGAACAGGTAGTTGATCGTCAACTGGGTCGGCTGCATCAGGCCCTTCATGGACTCCCCCATCTCGCGTGCGGGCACCCTCCGTCCCGCGTGTCCCACCGTACCAACCTCGGACCGACGGGAAAAAGGTCGCACTGCCCGATACCGTGCCCGCCGTGCGCAGGGCTCTCCTCATCTTCACGGCGTTCCTGTTCACCATCGGCACGATCGGCACCAACATGGGTCCGGCCCTCGTGGACGAGCGTCCGCTTCTGGTGCTGGCGCTCAGTTCGCGCAACCGGAACCTGCTCGGGTCGATCCCCTACGTCGATGCCGTCACCTTCTTCGGGGTGGGGTTCGTGCGCCTGCTGGTCGCCGCAGTGACCCTGTTCTTCGTGGGCCGCCTGTACGGCGAACGCGCCCTCGCCTGGACCGAGTCCCAGGTGGGCGAGATGCCCCGGATCTACCACGCCACCGAGCGGATCACCCGCAAGGCCGGCTGGCTGGCCGTCTTCCTGATGCCCGGCTCCAACATCGTCTGCCTGCTGGTCGGGCACCTGAAAATGGCGCCGCGGCGCTTCATCGCGCTCGCCACGGGCGGAATAGCCCTGCGCCTCGTGGTGTTGTGGTTCGGTGGGAAGCAGGTCGAGGACCAGATCGAATCGGTCGTCGGCTGGATCAACGACTACCAGTGGTGGATCGTCGGGGGTCTCTTCGCCGTGACGTTCTTCCAGAGCGCCCGGAGGAAATCACCCGATCTCCCCGACGAGACCGTGGACAACACGGACTGACACAATCGACGCGGGCCCGTCCCGCGGACAGAGACCACCTACACACAAGGAAGACACACACATGGCACAGACAGCATTCGGCGGCAACCCGGTCAACACCGTGGGCGACCTCCCGGTCCCCGGCAAGGCCCTGCCCTCCTACTCGCTCACCGGCGGCACGCTCGCCGACTTCGACCACTCCGCCTTCGCGGGCAAGCGGGTGGTGTTCAACATCTTCCCGAGCGTCGACACCCCGGTGTGCGCGAACAGCGTGCGCAAGTTCAACGAGCTCGCCTCGTCGCTCGACAACACGGTGGTCGTGTGCGTGTCTGCGGACCTTCCGTTCGCCCAGGGCCGCTTCTGCGGTGCCGAGGGACTCAGCAACGTGCAGACGGCGTCGTCGTTCCGCACCAACTTCGGTGCGGCGTTCGGTGTCGGCATGAACGAGGGTGCCTTCGGCGGTCTCCTCGCGCGCGCCGTCGTGGTGGCCGACGAGAAGGGCAACGTTCTCCACACCGAGCTCGTCCCCGAGATCGGCCAGGAACCCGACTACGACGCGGCCATCAAGGCACTCGGCTGACCACAGCCCCCAATGTGGAGAGCCCGTCCCGCAAGGGACGGGCTCTTTTCATTTCCGGCGTCACACGACGGCGCGCGGGACGAATCTCTCAGAGCAGCGAGTCGATACCGGTGGTGAACCGGTCGGGAAGCCCCGCCACCCTGCGGCACGCGAGCACCACGCCCGGCATGAACGACACACGGTCGTTCGAGTCGTGCCTTATGACAAGTGTCTGGCCGGACGTGCCGAGGATGACCTCCTGCGACGCCGTCATGCCGACCATGCGCACGCCGTGCACGTGGATGCCGCCGGGCCCCACCCCTCCGCGCGCGCCGGGGATGACCTCGTGCCGGGTCGGGTCGGCCGCCCACTCATCGGACGCAGCCGCCATGCGCTGTGCGGTGGCCATTGCCGTGCCGCTCGGCGCATCGGCCTTGGCGTTGTGGTGGAACTCGATGATCTCGGCAGTCTCGAAGTAGGGCGCTGCCTGCTCGGCGAACTTCATCATCAGCACCGCGCCTATCGCGAAGTTCGCCGCGACGAGGCAGTTGCTGCCGGTGAATGCGGACCGGAAGGACGCGATGTCGTCGTCGGTGAAACCGGTGGTGCCGACCACGGCGTGCATGCCGTGCAGGGCCAGCCACGGCAGCGTCTGGCGCGCGGCCGTGGCCACGGTGAAGTCCACCACGACCTCGGCCCCGGCGTCCGCCAGGGCCTTCAGCTCGCCGTGCACCGGGACCCCGTGAACGGAACCGCCGCCACCGACGACGTCGATGGCGGCGACAAGTTCCAGGCCGTCCGCCGCGGCGACTGCGTCGCACACGGTGGCGCCCATGCGTCCTGCGGCCCCGACAACTCCCACTCTCGTCATGGGGGTCACCGTAGCCGTCAGGTCATCTAGCGGCGACGACGGTTGCGGTCGCCTCCGCGGCCACCCGGTCACGGCGCTCACGGCGCTCGCCGCCCTCGCCGGACTGGTCGAAGTCGACGTTGTCGTAGCCCTCGCCGACCGGGGTGAGGCTGACCTTGCCCTTGTCGTCGATGTCGTCCACGCGCACCTCGATCTCCTGACCGAGCTCCAGCACGTCCTCCACGTTGTTCACGCGCTTGCCCTTGCCGAGCTTGCTGATGTGCACCAGGCCGTCGCGGCCCGGGAGGATGTTCACGAACGCACCGAACTTGGTGATGCTGACGACGCGGCCGTTGTACACGGCACCGAGCTCCGCGGTCGGCGGGTCGACGATCGCGAGGATGCGCGACTTGGCCTCCTCGACCTTCGCGTTGTCCGGCGAACCGATGGTGACGATGCCCACGGCGCCGTCGTCGCTGACGGCGATGTCTGCTCCGGTCTCCTGCTGGATGGTGTTGATGACCTTGCCCTTCGGTCCGATGACCTCGCCGACCTTGTCGAGCGGGATGGTGA
>RFZO01000002.1 GCA_009920715.1 Actinomycetota bacterium
TGCTCCTCGGCGTTGTCGTGCCAGCGCGCCTCGCCGAAGAACACCATGATGACCTGGCGGGTCATGTAGTAGGCGGTGAGGAGGGCGGTGACGACACCGACCAGGTAGAGCGCACGGTTGTTCGCGAACGCGTACAGCAGGATCTCGTCCTTCGACCAGAAGCCCGCGAATGGCGGGACACCGGCGATGGCGAGCCACCCGATGATGAACGTGAACGCGGTGACCGGCATGACCTTGCGCAGCGCTCCCATGCGGCGCATGTCCTGCTCGTGGTGCATGCCGTGGATGACCGAGCCGGACCCGAGGAACAAGAGGGCCTTGAAGAACGCGTGGGTGACCATGTGGAAGATTGCGGCGACGTACGCACCGGAACCGACGGCGAGGAACATGAAGCCCAGCTGGCTGACCGTGGAGTACGCCAGCACCTTCTTGATGTCGGTCTGGGCCACGGCGATGGTGGCGGCGAAGAGGGCCGTGAGCGCACCGACGGTGGCGATCACGTCGGGGGCCCACGAGTACGTCTCGGCGAGGACCGGCGCCATGCGGGTCATCAGGAACACGCCCGAGGTGACCATGGTGGCGGCGTGGATGAGGGCGGACACCGGGGTGGGGCCCTCCATGGCGTCGGGCAGCCAGATGTAGAGCGGCAACTGGGCCGACTTGCCGCACGCGCCGACGAAGAGCATGAGGGCGATGCCCGTTGCGGTGACGTGGGCGATCTCGCCGGCGTGTGCCGCGTGGTTGATCCCCTCGTAGGAGAGCGTGCCCACGGCGGCGAACGCCATGAACATCGCGACCATCATCCCCCAGTCGCCCACGCGGTTGGTGACGAACGCCTTCTTGCCGGCGGTCGCGGCCGAGTCGCGGTCGTGCCAGAACGAGATGAGGAAGTAGGAGCAGGCACCCACGCCCTCCCACCCGAGGAAGGTGACCAGCAGGTTCTCGCCGAGCACGAGCATGAGCATCGAGAACACGAACAGGTTGAGGTACAGGAAGAACTTGGGGAACTTCGGGTCGCCGTGCATGTAGCCGATGGCGTAGAGGTGGATGAGCGAGCCGATTCCCGTGACGAACAACGCCATGGTGACGCTCAGCGGGTCGACCAGGAAGGCGAGGTCCACATGCAGCCCGCCGACCGGGATCCAGGAGAAGAGCGTGACGGTGTGGTGCCGCTCCTCCGCCGTGCGGGACAGCAGGTCGAAGTACACCCCGGCAGTCACGACGAAGGCCGATGCGGTCATCAACGTGGCGAGGATGCCGGCGCGCGGCTCGCCCAGCCTGCGGCCGAGGAGGAGGATGGCAAGGAACCCGGCGAGCGGGAGGGCAGGGATCAACCAGGCGAGATCGAGCATGACCGGTTATCCCTTCAGCACCGTGAGGTCGTCGGCGGTCGCCCCGGTGCGGCGGCGCATGATGGACACGATGATGCCGAGGCCCACCACGACCTCGGCCGCCGCGACGACGAGGACGAAGAACACCGCCGACTGGCCGCCGATGTCCGCCCTGGCCCGGGCGAACGTGACGAACGAGAGGTTCACCGCGTTCAGCATGAGCTCGATGCACATGAACATCACGAGCGGGTTGCGCCGCACCATCACCCCGACCGTGCCCACGGAGAACAGGACGGCGGAGAGTATGAGGAACCAGCTGGTCGTGGGCTCGATCACTGCGCTCACTGCGTGGCCTCCGCCTGCTTCGGCAGCCTGCGGGCCAGGATGACGGTCCCCACGACGGCCACGAGCAGCAGGACCGAGGTGATCTCGAAGGCGAACACGTTGTCGCCGAATATCGACTCGGCGAGCTGCTTCACGTTGGCGTCGGGCGAGTCGAGCGCAGTGGAGTTGAGTCCCTGGCCGGACACGGTCACCGCGGACTCGGACGTGAGCACCGCCGCGGTGAGCAGGCCCACCATCGCCGCGCCGACAGCACCTGCCACGATGCGCTGGCCGGCGAGCGGCTCGATGCGCAGGTTCTCCGCCCGGTCGACACCGAGCAACATGATGACGAAGAGGAACAGCACGACGATTGCCCCCGCGTAGACGATGATCTGCACGGCGGCGAGGAAGTGGGCGCCCTGCTGGACGAACAGCACGGCGACACCGAAGAGCGTGAGCACCAGGCTCATCGCCGCGTGGACGGGGTTGCTGCGCGTCACGACACCCAGGGACCCGACGACTGCCATGAGTGCGGCGGCGACGAAGACGAACAGCTCCATCAGTTGTCCTCCAGGTCGCGGGAGTCCTGGTCGGGCTCGGGGGCGCGCACGCCGTACCCGAGCTCGCCGCTCCACGACACGGTGCCCTCGAACGTGGCGTCACCGGACGGCGCGGTCGCGCGCATCCAGCCCGACGTGTGCTCGTCCTCGCCCTCGCGCCAGTCCTCCCACGGCAGGTGCCTGGGCTTCCCGTCGTCGCCGACCAGCAGTTCGTCCTTGGTGTAGATCGCGTCCTTGCGGTTGGTGAACGAGAACTCGAACAGCTTCGTCTCGGTGATGGCCTCGGTGGGGCACGCCTCCACGCACATGTCGCAGTGGATGCAGCGCAGGTAGTTGATCTCGTACACGAAACCGAAGCGCTCGCCGGGTGACGTGGGGTTGTCGGGGTCGTTGTCCCTGCCCCGGACGTAGATGCACTTTGCGGGGCACACGCCGGCGCACAGTTCGCACCCGATGCACTTCTCCATGCCGTCCTCGTACCGGTTCAGCACGTGACGTCCGTGCAGACGCTCGGGCTTGTCGATCTTCTGGTCCTTGTCGTCCCGGTTCTTGCGCCGGAAGACGCGGCCACCCGAATACTCGGTGGTGACCTTGTTCTTGTAGCCGTGCTGGCGCAGCGTCACCAGGAATCCGCCGAAGTAGCCCATCAGAAACTCGCCCCGTCCCTGTCGCGGTTGTCGCGACTCACCTTCATCGCGAGCTGCATGAGCGCATAACCGCCGATGAGCACGAGCGCGGTCACCGTGGTGACGACCACGCGGTCCCACCCCTCGTCCTCACCGACGCGCTGGGCGGCGAGCAGCATGAACCAGCCGAGCGAGGCGGGAATGAGCAGCTTCCAACCGAGGTCCATCAGCTGGTCGTAGCGGAAGCGCGGCAACGTGGCCCGGAACCACACGTAGACGTAGAGGAAGACCAGCACCTTGAGGAGCAGCCACACCGTGCCCTCGAGGGCGTTCGGGATGAGCGGGATGTCCAGCGTGGTGGACCCGATGGACACCGGCTGGGGCCCGCCGAAGAAGAGCGTCACGATGAGGGCGGACATGGTGATCGTGTTCATGAACTCGGCGAGATAGAAGAGCGCGAATCGGATGGAGGCGTACTCGGTGTTGAAGCCGCCCACGAGCTCCTGCTCGGCTTCCACGAGGTCGAAAGGCGGACGGTTCAGCTCGGCGGTGGCCGCGATGACGAAGATGAAGAACGGGACGAACCCCGTGGTGACCACGTTCCAGTTTCCGATGGAGCCCTGCAGGTTGACGATGCCGCTCGTGGACATGGTGCCCGCGACGAGCAGCACGCATGCGATGCTCAGCCCGAGTGCCGCCTCGTACGAGACCATCTGGGCCGACGCGCGGACCGACCCGAGCAGCGGGTACTTCGAGCCGCTCGCCCACCCGGCGAGCATGATGCCGTAGACGGCGATCGCCGAGATGGCCAGCGCGAACAACACGCCCACCGGCGGGTCGGCCAGCTGAACCCGGGTCTGGTGACCGAAGATCTCCACCATGCCGCCGTTGCCGTTGCGGTAGTCACCGCCGAGAGGGATGATCGCGAACGCGAGGAACGCGGGGACGAATGCGAGGTACGGCGCCAGCTTGAACACGAACCTGTCGGCCCTGTCGGGGATGAGGTCCTCCTTGAGGAAGAGCTTCGTGCCGTCGGCGAGGGTCTGGAGCAGTCCGAACGGGCCCGCCTTGTTGGGGCCGACACGGTTCTGCATGCCCGCGATCACCTTGCGCTCGAACCAGACCATGAGCATGGTGGCCACCAGGCCGACCACGAAGACGACGAGGACCTTGAGCAGCACGATGAGGAGCGGCGTCCACAGCAGCTTTCCGTCGAGCAGCGGGTCGATGGCGAGGATCGGTCCCATCAGATGCTCTCGATCCTCACGTCCGTGACGGAATCGCCGCGGCGGACGAGCTCGCGGATGTCGGCACCCGGCTGGTTGAACGGGACGATGGCGGTGCCCCGCGGGACGGAGGCCGACGCGACGAGCGGGAGGACGAGCGAGGAATGGGCGTTGGACACGCGCACGCCCGCGCCGTCTCGCGCACCCACACGCTCCGCATCGAGCGGGTTCACGATCACGGCGGCGCCCGGAGCGAGGTTGGCCATGGACGGGCTCTTGGCGGTTCCGAGAGCCTTGTCGTAGAGCTTGCGCGACACGACCAGGCGGAAATCGTAGGAACTGCGCGGTGCGACAGCCGGTGCGGACGCGGCCGGGCGCGCGGCTGGCGCCGTCACCACGACGCCGTTCCGGCGCACCTCCGCGGAGGACACCGCGGCACCGAACGCGGGATACCGGGTGGCCATCAACTTCTGCACGTCGGCGAGGGTGGCCACCCCCGCGTCCTTTCCGAGCATGTGGAGCAGTTCGGCCGCCACCATCCAGTCGGCACGCGACGTGCCGCGCGGGGTGATCTTCTGCACCACGTTGGACACTCGGCCCTCGAGGTTCGTTGTGGTCCCGTCCTTCTCGCCGTACGCGGCGGCGGGCAGGACCACGTCGGCGTGCGTGGCGCTCTGGGTCATGAACGTGTCGATGGCGACGACGAAACGCGCGCCGGCGATCCCGCGGCGGGCAAGGTCCGCGTCTGCCACGTCGCTCAGCGGATCGGCACCGAGGAGCACGAGGCACCCCACCCTTCCGTTCGCGGCTGACTCCAGGATGGCTGCCGCGTCGTTGCCTGCGCTGGGTGCGAGGCCCAGGCCGAGGGCACCGCGCACGTTGCCGCGCCGGAGAACGGGGAGCACGGTTGCCGCGGGCACCGCGGCGAGGAGCGCGTCGATCGCCGCGACCGTGTGCTCCGCCGACTCGGCGAGGTTCGCACGTCCGGCAACGACGACCACGTCACCCGATGCCAGCTGTGACGACACCGCCGGGTCGGCAAGGAGCGCACGCACCGTGTCAGCCTGCGCACCGGGCTCGCACCTCACGGACCTCCACGCGTGAGCGGTGAGACCTGTGTCGTGCGACGAGACCTCGATGATCCGCAGGCCTCGCTTCGTGGCGGCGTCGCGGAGACGAATGTGCAGGACCGGCAGCTCCTCCTTCAGGTCGGGCGCCAGCAGCACCACCGTGCCCGCCGAGCAGGCGGAATCGATGGTGGCCTGTGGCAGGCCGAGGACCGCGGCCGGGAGACCGTCGTCGAGTTGCGCGTCGCGCATGTTGCTTCCGACCGCATCGGCGAGCAGGCCCCACATGAACGCGTCCTCGTTGGTACCGCGTGCGCCGCCCAGCACCGCGACCGCACCGCCGGCGCTGCGCATCTCGCGCGCGACCGCATCGAGCGCCGCCGACCACGACGTGGCCGCCAGCTGCCCGGACTGCCGCACCAGCGGGGTGTCGAGACGGTCCTCCGAGTTCACCGACTGGAAGTTGAAACGACCGCGGTCGCACATCCAGCCCCAGTTCACGGGGTCACTGTCGACGCCCTGGTAGCGGACCAGTTCGTCGCGGCTCGACTGCACGACCGTGCGGCACCCGACGCTGCACGTGGTGCAGGTGCTCTCGCGCTGCTCGAGATCCCACGGGCGGGCCTTGAAGCGGTACGGCTGCGCGGTGAGCGCGCCGACAGGGCAGATCTGAACGGTGTTGCCCGAGAAGTAGGAGGCGAACGGCTCGTCGGGGAAGGTCATCACCTGCGTGTTGTTGCCGCGCTGCGTGAAGCTGATGAGCGGGTCCCCCGCCACCTCTCGCGCGAAGCGGGTGCAACGGTCGCACAGGATGCAGCGCTCGCGGTCGAGGAAGACGAGGTCGCTGATGGGGATGGGCTTCTCGTAGTGGCGCTTCTCCTCAACGAACCGGCTCTCGCCGGGACCGTGACTGAAGGCCTGGTCCTGGAGCGGGCACTCGCCGCCCTTGTCGCACACCGGGCAGTCGAGCGGGTGGTTCGCGAGGAGCAGCTCGATCATGCCCTCCTGCGCGCGCTTCACCTGCTCGGTCTCCGTGCGCACGACCTGTCCGTCGGCCACCGGCGTCATGCAGGACACGACCATCATCGGGCCCCTCGGGCCCTCCACCTCGACCATGCACTGGCGGCACATGCCGACCGGGCTCATCCGCGGGTGGTAGCAGAAGCGCGGGATGTACTCGCCCTCACGGTCGGCGGCCGCGATGATGAGCTCGCCCTTGCGGGCCTGCACTGTGCGGCCGTTGATCGAGATGCTGACCGCGTTCGGGTCGGCCGGTACCTCGGGCATCTCGCCCGCGTCGGTCTCGGTGGTGCTCATCGTGATGCCCCCACTGCGGTGACGGGGATGTGGACGCGCTTGGTGACCCGTGCCTCGAACTCCTCGCGGAAGAGCGTGAGCGCGGAGTGCACCGGCGCGTAGGCGGAGGGACCGACGAAGCAGATGGTGTTCATGCGGTACGGGAACGGGACGGCGCTGATGCCGAGCCGCTCGCTTGAGGCGTGCGGGAAGGCACCCGGGCAGATCGACTGGCCCACCTCGAGCAACTGGTCGAGGTCGGCGTCGGTGCCCTTGCCGTCGACGATGCGGCTGAGGATGCGCTCCAGCCACGTTCCGCCCTCGCGGCAGGGCGTGCACTTGCCGCACGACTCGTGCGCGTAGAAACGCGTCAGCGTGAGCGCTGCCTTCGGGATGTCGGTGGTGTCGTCCATGACCATCACCGCGCCGGAACCGAGCATGGAGCCGGCGGGGCCTACCTGGCTGGCCTCGAACGGGAGATCGAGCTGGTCGGGCAGGAACCACGGCGCCGAACCGCCGCCCGGCACGAACGCCTTGAGCGAGCGTCCCTCGCGCATGCCGCCGCAGAATCCCTCGCCGAACAGCAGGTCACGGAACGTGGTGGTGCCGTTCACGATCTCGTAGACACCGGGTCTCCGCACGTGACCCGACACCGCGACCATGCGCGTGCCGGGCGACGTGGGCGTGCCGATGGCGGTGTACGCGGCGGCACCGTTGACCATCAGCCACGGCAGGTTCGAGAGCGTCTCGACGTTGTTCACGATGGTCGGCTGGCCGTAGAGACCGATGGCCGCGGGGAAGTACGGCGGCTTCAGGCGCGGCATGCCGCGGTTCCCCTCGAGCGACTCGATGAGCGCGGTCTCCTCGCCGACCACGTAGGCACCCGCACCCCAGTGCAGCACGATGTCCACCGAGAAGCTCGACCCAAGGATGTTCCTGCCCACGTACCCGGCGGCGTACGCCTCGTTCAGCGCGGTCGCGACGCGCTCCTGCGCCAGTGCCATCTCGCCGCGGATGTAGAGGAAGCACTGCGACAGACCGGCCGCGTAGCACGCGATGAGGCACCCCTCGATCAGCTGGTGCGGGTCGCGTTCCATGAGCAGTCGGTCCTTGTACGTGCCCGGCTCCGACTCGTCGCCGTTCACCACGAGATAACGAGGCCACACGTCCTGCGGGGTGAGACCCCACTTGGTGCCCGCGGGGAAACCCGCACCGCCGCGGCCGAGCACGGTGGCGCTGCGCACCTCCTCGTGCACTTCCTGTGCGGGACGCGCGAGGGCGCGCCGCAACCCGTCGTACCCGCCCGTGGCGACGTACCGCCCGAGGGAGTGGCTGTCCTCCATTCCGAAGCGCGACGTCACGATGCGCGGACGGTTGCCCTCGTAGAAACCCGGTGCGAACGCGTTGGTGCCGCCGGCGCTCACAGTGCCGCCTTCCCGTCGAGCCACGCGGGGGCCGACTTCACATCCTCGGGGGCGTGCACGCCCGCACCGCGGTCGGCCGGGATGTGCTGGCGCACGCGCGCGACCACGCCGTGCGGCGGGATTTCGTCGGCGAGACGGCCCGCACGGAGGTCGTCGACCAGCGCGTCGAAAGACTCGGGCGTGACGCGGAAGCTGTACCGGTAGTTGGTCTGCAGGCACGGCGCTTCGGTGCACGCGGCCTGGCATTCCGCTCTCTCGAGGGTGATGAGACCGTCGTCGGTGGTGCCGCCCATGCGCACACCGAGCTTCTCCTCCGCGTGGTGCATCAGGTCCTCGGCGCCCATGAGCGCACAGGACATGGTGCCGCAGATGTTGATGACGTACCTGCCCACGGGGTGGAACTTGAACATCTCGTAGAACGATGCCGTGCCGTACACCTCTGCCGGCGACGCACCGACGAGCTCTGCGATGTGGGCCATGGCGTCGTCGGTGACGTAGCCGTCCTGTTCCTGCGCCAGATGGAGCAGCGGGATGGTGGCGCTGCGCGCCTTCGGGTAGCGCGAGATGATCTCCTGGGCGAGACGCACGTTCTCTTCGGTCAGCCTGGCCATCAGCGGTCGACCTCCCCCAGCACCGGGTCCACGGACGAGATGATCGCGACCGCGTCGGCGACCATGCCGCCGCGCATCATGTGCGGCATCGCCTGGATGTTCACGAAGGACGGAGCCCGCATGTGCATGCGGTACGGGTTCGAGGACCCGTCGCTGACGATGTAGCAGCCGATCTCGCCGCGGGGGCTCTCGATCCCCACGTAAACCTCACCCTCGGGCACCTTGAAGCCCTCCGTGAAGATCTTGAAGTGGTGGATGAGTGCCTCCATCGACTCGTCGATGCGGGCGCGCGGCGGCGGCGTGACCTTCTTGTTCTGCACGCGGAAGTCACCCTTCGGCATGCGGTCGAGCACCTGGCGCACGATGTGCATGGACTCCCGGATCTCGTTGAGACGGATGGCGAAGCGGTCGTACGCGTCGCCGTGCGCACCGATGACCACGTCGAACTCGACCTGGTCGTAGCGCAGGTACGGCATGTCGCGCCGCAGGTCCCACGCGACACCGGTGGAACGCAGGATCGGGCCGCTGGTGCCGAGTGCGAGTGCCTCGCGTGCCGTGATGACCCCGACGCCCTGCAAGCGCTCGCGCCAGATGGGCTGGCCGTTCATGAGGATCTCGTACTCCTCGAGACGGCCCGGGAGCATCTCGAGGATGTCGAGCACGTCGTCGCGCCAGCCCGCGGGCAGGTCGGCGGCGAGCCCGCCGGGGCGGATGAAGTTGTGGTTCATCCGCAGGCCGGTGACCTTCTGGAAGAAGCGCAGCACCTCCTCGCGCTCGCGCCAGCCGTAGAGCATCATCGAGACCGCACCGATGTCCATGCCGTTCGTCGCGAGGAAGAGCAGATGGCTGCTGATGCGGTTCAGTTCGCTCAGCAGCATGCGCATCCACACCGCACGCTCGGGGATGTCGCCGTCGATGCCGAGCAGCTTCTCCACTGCCATGGAGAACGCGAGCTCGTTGTTCAGCGGTGACAGGTAGTCCATGCGGGTCACGTTCGTGCCGCCCTGCATGTAGGTGAGCTGCTCGCCCGTCTTCTCCATGCCGGTGTGCAGGTACCCGATGATCGGCTTGCAGCGCAGCACGGTCTCGCCCTGCAGTTCGAGCATGAGACGGAGCACGCCGTGGGTGGACGGGTGCTGCGGGCCCATGTTGATGATCATCGTCTGGTCCTCGTCGGGATCAGCCTCGATGTCTGCGAGAGCGGCGGCCTCCGACTCGCTCATGCGCAGCACCGCGCCGACCTCGCGCAGAAGTTCCTTCGCGCCCATTCCGGCGCGCGAGGAAAGTTCCTGACGGCCCTCGCCGGTGAGGGCCGAGGTGGTGCGCTCGCGCGGGCCGGGCTCGACAGTGTCGACCGCGACGGTCTCGTCGTTCTCCACGGCGTCGGTGTCGTTCTCGGCGATGCTCATGCGTTCGCCCCCTTGAACTGGACGGGGATGCGGCCAGGGTCGTAGTCCTTGCGCAGGGGGTGACCCTGCCAGTCCTCGGGCATGAGGATGCGGGTGAGGTCGGGGTGGCCGTCGAACACGATGCCGAACATGTCGAACGTCTCGCGTTCGTGTGCCTCGGAACCGGGGTGCACGTCGAACAGCGAGGGAACCGTGGGGTCGGACTCCGGCACCTGGACCCGCACGCGGAGTCGCTCGCGGCGCTGGATGGAGAGAAGGTTCACGACCACCTCGAAGCGTTCCGGCTTCACGCCGGCACCCGGCCTGCGGGCCGGCATGGCGAGATAGTCGACGCCGGTCAGGTCGACGAGCATGTCGAACGTGTCGGCCACGAGCGCCTTCATCACCTTCAGGTAGTCGGCTCGGTCGACGAGCAGCACTTTCTGGTCGCGCGACCAGACCACGGGGCACCCGTGCATCTGCTCCTGCGCCTCTGTCACGTTGTCGCTCATCGTCACTTCGTCCCGATGGAGACGGAGGTGGTGGCCCCTGCGGGGATCTCGAAGATCTCCACGGCGGCACCACCGTTGTTCGAGTCGCGGCGGCGCATGATCTCGCCGTCCTCGATCAGCTGGTGCAGCGTCTCGATGGCATGGATGAGTGTCTCGGGCGTGGGCGGGCAGCCCGGCGCGTAGACGTCGACGGGCACGATCTGGTCGACACCCTGGACGATCGCGTAGTTGTTGAACATGCCGCCCGTGGACGCGCACACACCCATGCTGATGACCCACTTGGGTTCCATCATCTGGTCGTAGACCTGGCGCAGCACGGGGGCCATCTTCTGGCTGACGCGCCCGGCGACGATCATGATGTCGGCCTGTCGCGGGGAGGCGCGGAAGACCTCCATTCCGAACCGGGAGAGGTCGTAGTGCGACGCACCGGTGCCCATCATCTCGATGGCGCAGCACGCGAGGCCGAACGATGCGCCCCAGCTGCTTCGGGAACGCGACCACTTCACCAGGTCCTCCAGCCGGGCCGTCACGAAATTGTGGTCGAGACCGGCGAGACCCTCGTCGAGGACGTTGCGCACGACACCCATCAGGCTGCCTCCCCGCTGTTCCCCCGGCCCTCGAGACCGACAACCCGGAACGAACCCTTGGCCTGGGTGACGGCGACCAGCTCGTCGTTCGCCGCGTCGTCGTCGGCGTCGCTGCGCTTCAGCGGGCCCCACTCGAGAGCGCCCTTGGCGACCATGTAGACGAACGCCACGAAGAACACCGCGCTGAACGCGGCCATCTCGAAGAATCCGTAGGCACCGAGCACGCCGCGCGACACCGCGTACGGGTACGTGAAGATGATCTCGATGTCGAACATGATGAACAGCATCGCGATCACGTAGAAGCTGACGGGGAAACGCTCGGGGTTGTCACGCGAGGGCACGATCCCGCACTCGTACGGTGCCTCCTTGGCACTGTTCGGGCGGTACGGCGCGAGCAGCCCGGAGGCGACGAAACTGAGGACACCGAAAAGGATGGCCACCACCGCCAGAGCGACGATCGGGAGGTACTGGCCCACGGTGTGCCCTACGCCTTCAGGGCGAGGTTCTCTCGCAGGTATGCCTCACGACGGTGGAGCATCCATGCCAGGAGGAAGAAGATGATCCCCGACCCGAGCGCGATGAGTGCGGCCGGTCGGCGGCGTGCGCCGAGGTCGCGGATCATCACCACGTAGCGGTGGGGCTGGCTGTCGTCGATGACTGCCCGTGCCGGCGCACGACCGGGCTCGGTGCGCTGCGGCAGCAGTGCCGCGACCTCCACGATCGCATAGCGCGGCTTGTGCTTGAACGCGATGAAGTCAATCGAGTCGCCGAGCTTCGGATAGCGCTCACCGCCCTTCTCGTACACGGCCACCGGCACGTACTCGCCGCTCTTGAACTCCTCGGCCTCGATCTGGATGATCTCGTCCGCGGACGCGACAGCCTGTCCGCGCTGCGGGTCGGAATCCTCGAGACGGACCCAGCCTTCCGCCTCCAGCTGCTTCTGCACCGCGTCGGCGGTCCCCTTGCTGGACAGTCCGGAGACGTCGGGCGACGTCTCGACAACCTCGGCAAGATCAAGCTTGGCCGCGTCGCGCACGAGGGCAACGGGCTCGGCAGGCTTCCATGACGGGAAGGGGCCCTGCAGACCGATGCCGTAGATCACCCAGATGACGGCCATGGACATCATCCAGCCCGCCAGACCGCAGGCCGCAACGAGGAACCCGAGGCGGGCCCCGAGGTTGGTGCCGAGGATCAGGTAGGTGCCGCCGATCAGCGTGCCGACCATGATGAGAACGACGATGTAACCACGGATCTCGGGTTCCCACCCGATGGCGAGGAGTGCGGACAGCATCAGAGGCTCCTCACGTATTCGACGATCTGGCGGATCTGCTCATCGGTGTACAACTGACCGAATCCCGGCATGCGGCCGCTTCCCTGGCCCTGCTCGCCGTACCGCTGGCCCAACTGGGAGCCAGCCTTCAGGAAGGTGACCATGTCGTCGGCACTCGGGAACTGGCGCACCGACGAGCCGGCGGTGAGGTTGGGCCCGAGCGCACCGCCGCCGGTGACCTGCGGATCCCCGTACGACCAGCCCTTTGTGTGGCAACGCGCGCAGGAGTACGCACCGCCGCCGAGGTCGAGGTTGAAATAGGCCTCACCCATGCTGGCGTAGGTGCCGTTCTCGACGAGGCGCTTCGCCTCGGCCTCGATCTCCTTGTTCCTCTCCGCGGGCAGGTGGCCCGAGTCGCACGTGGGGTTGAACGCGCCGCGCGTGGTGGTGCAGTTCTCCTGCGGGACCTGGATCGACTCGATGTAGTTGACGAGCGTGTCGACGGCCTGGCTGGTGAGCGGGCCGCCACCGATGGTGCCCCACGCCGACATCGGCGAGAACGGGCGCCCGTAGTTGAGCACGAACCTCACTTCGTCGGCGCTGTAGCGGTACATCACCGTGTTGAGCGCAGGCGCCTTCCAGGAGACCGCCTTCACTTCGTTCGTCTTCGGGTCGGTGATGGCGTACGGGGCCACGCCGCCGGTGGCGTTCATGCCGCCGTGGCAGCCGGCGCAGTTGTAGCCGCCCTCCGCAGTGGGCGCGAAGAGCTTGGATCCCCAGGTGACGAACCGCTTCTCGAAACCGAACACGGCTTCCTCCTGGCGGCTCGGCTCCATGATCCAGTACAGGGGCAGCGCGACCGTGACGATGGCGAGAAAGACGAGACCGAGAAGCTGCGTGCGCTCGAGGCGCTTGCCCTCGAGCTCCTCGTCGTCGTAGTACGCCTTGCGGTTGGCGGCGAGGTGCTGCTCGGAGCCGACCTCCTTGCGCCCGCCCCTGACGTTGGTGATGCCGTAGATGATCCATCCCGCGAGCGACGCGAGAAGAATCAGCCAGGCGATGGATCCGCTGGTGGATGCGAGCATGTCAGTGTCCGCCTTCCGATGCGCCGACGCAGTGTGGTCCCTCTGCCTCCTGGCCCGTGGTGTTCACGCCGGGAGGTGGACCGGCGAACACCGAGCCCGTGTCGATGGTGAGGACGCCGTTCGTGACGGAGACGGCGAAGCGGTCCATTCCGCGCGGTGCGGGACCGCCCTTCTTCTCGCCGACGCGGTTGTACTGCGAACCGTGGCACTGGCACTCGAACCACTGGGAGCTCTTGCACTCGGGCACACGGCACCCGAGATGCGGGCACTTCTGGTAGAGCGCGACCACGCCTGACTCCATGCCGGCGAGGACCTGGGCCTGCTTTCCGTAGACCGCCTTCGCCTTCGCGAGCGAGCTCTCGGGGTACTCGGTGATCCACGCGCGCGCCTCGGCGAGGTACAGGAAGCCGTTGCCCGCGCGGATGTTGGCGAGGATGTCGGTGACCTTGCCCGCGTTGATCTTCGAGCCGAAGCCGCCCGCGGCGCCCTTCCACAGGAACGCGATGACGGCAGCGCCGAACGCACCGAGGCTGGCGCTCATCATGCCGACTGCGGCACGGTTGAAGAACATGCGGCGGGACACGCCCACGGTCTCCGCATCGGGTGCGACGAAAGGTGCGACCTCCGCCGGTGCCGCAACGACCACCGCGGTCGACCTGGTGGCCGCCTCGACCTCGCGTCCGGTCACCGCGCCCTCGGCGATGGTGGCCTTGCGGTCGCGCTTGCGCGTCTCGCGGGAGAGCGCACCGGCCCCGCGCACGTCTGTCTGGCGCGCCGTGGTCACCACGACGAGTGCGCCGAGCACGACGGCCGCGACGGCGACTATCGCAATGATTGCTGCGGTACTCATGGTTTCTGGTCCTTGGTCTCGGTTGCGTCGGGTGGGTACTAGAGCTCGAAGAAGATGCCGTCACGCCACGGGAAGGTGAAGTTGAACCCGGGGCCACGGAAGAAGGAGCCGATGATGGTGAGCACCGCCCAGAACATGAGGAACATCGTCATCATCGATGTCATGAACTTGCGGTCCTCCGGCTTGTTCGATGCGTTGCGGTCGAGGTACGGCGCGAGGATCAGCGCGATGAGGCCCATGCCCGGCAGGGTCACACCCGCGATCATCGGGTGGAACATGGTCAGCAGTTCCTGGAGACCGAGGAAGTACCACGGGGCCTTCGAGGGGTTCGGGGTCTTGTTGAAGTCGGCCGCCTGGAGGAGCGGCGCGTTCACGACCCACGAGAACACGAACAGGAAAGCGGTGCACGCGAGCGCGGCGACGAACTCGACTGCGAGGAGGTGCGGCCACGTGTGGACCTTGTCGACCGGCGCGGCCTTGGCCTCCTGGATGGAACCCGACTTGACCACCGTGAGGAGGCGCTGGGTGTGGCCGCCGGGGCCCGCACCGACGGGCACCCCGCCGCCCGCAGGCGCAGAAGCGACAACTGCGGCCGCACCGTCGGATGCGGCCTTGGTGCGGTCGAGCAATTGGTCGGGGATGCGGTCACCACCGGCCTGTGCGCCGCCGGCGTCTCCGCCCGCGGCCTTCTCGCGCGCGGCCTGGGCCCGCTTGAGGAGGTGTTCAGGGATCTCAGTCATGTGTTCTCTCCTCGATCACAGGGGTCCGGAGATTCCGCCGTCCTTGCGGACGCGCCAGAAGTGGATGGCCATGAAGATGATGATGATGAAGGGGAACATGATGACGTGCAGCACGTACCAACGGAGCAGCGTCTCGGAACCGATCTCCACGCCACCGAGCAGCACGAACCGCACCTGGTTGCCGACGAGCGGCGAGTACCCCATCATGTTCGTGCCCACCGTGACCGCCCACAGGGCCAGCTGGTCCCACGGCAGCAAGTAGCCGGTGAACGAGAGCAGGAGCGTGAGGGTGAGCAGAATCACGCCGATCACCCAGTTGAACTCGCGAGGCGGCTTGTAGGCACCGTGGTAGAACACGCGCGCCATGTGAAGGAACACGGAGAGCACCATGAGGTGCGCGCCCCATCGGTGCATGTTCCTCACCAGTAGCCCGAAAGTCACCGACGTCTGCAGCGTCTGGATGTCCTGCCAGGCGTTCGCGCCGGTGGGGCGGTAGAAGAACATGAGGAAGATGCCCGTGACGGTGAGCAGGATGAAAAGGAAGAACGAGAGGCCGCCGAGACACAGCGTGTAGGACACTTTCACCGCGTGTCGCTTCACCTTCACGGGGTGCAGGTGGTACAGCACCGAGTTCATGATCACGTACGACCTGTTGCGCGGGCTGTCGGTGTAGCCCTTGCGGAAGATCGACCCGGGACGGAAGATGGAGTTCCACGCCTGGCTGCCCTGCATCTGCTCGCCGATCTTGGCGAGACGCTCCTTCGCGGTGGGGCGGGGGTTATCGAGAACTTTTGCCATTGTGTTTCACCTCAGAGGCGCATGCCGTAGGCGTAGCCGTGGTTGTTGGTTCGTGTGTGGGAGTCGCCCTCGGCGGCGGGGGCCCCGGCCTTGCCGAGGATGATCACGCCGGTGGGGCAGCGGTCGACGCAGAGTGCGCAGCGCGTGCACACGTCGTCGTCGATGAGGAAGATCACGTTGTCGGAGGGGTCCATGCCCGGCTGCTCGGTGCCGGTGGCCTCTGCGATTGCGTCGGGGGTGACCATGTGGATGCACTTCCACGGGCAGATGTCGACGCAGCCCTCGCACATGATGCACTCGCTCTGGTCGATGTGGATGAACTGCTTGGGCTTGACGGCCTTCGTCAGGTACTCATGGTCGACCTCGACCAGCTGGTACTCCGTGGACCACTCCGGCATGGGGGGATTGGCGTCTGTGCGCGCCATGTCAGGCCTTCCTCGCCAACGGACGGCCGTAGGACGACGTCTCGAGTTCCTTCGCGGCGGACTTCTCGCCGCGCTTCTGCCACCAGACGAACAGGTAAATCATGAGACCTATGTAGAACCCGTGGATCACGAGCACCACGATGTCCCTGACCGCCTCGTAGGAGAGGGTGAACGGGAAGTTCCCGCCGTTTGCCTTGGCCTGGAGGATGTCGAACGGTCCGTTCCACATCTTGTCCTTTCGCCAGCCGAGCTCCTTGTCGGCGTGGGCGATGAACTGGTGGGGCACCACCCCGAAGGCCAGGAACATGACGAAGAACGCGTACACGGCACCGACCATGGCCTCGCCCCACGTGGTGGGCTGGCCGGCCTTGCGCCGCTTGCCGAAGGGGATCACCGCGAGGGCCATGCCGGTCGTGACCACGAACGAAACGATGAACGCCTGGTTCATGCCCGGCCACCTGAGGATGTCGATCGCGATCATTGACTCTCGTTCTTCTCCGCGCTGTGGTCAGAAAGTCCCGGGCGCATGCCCGAGCACATAGAACACTAGCCACGGACCCCCCGTCGGGGGCCATTTCCCCGGGGGCGACAGACGCCACTTTGCGGCTCGTTCGCTAGTGCGGAACGGGGTTTCGTCGCGGTCTGGGTTGTGCCCTTGTGCCGCCGTGACAATGCTCCCGCAGTCGGTCGTGGATGGAACGCGTGGCGTCCACCACACACTCATTGATTGCCGACGACCTCTGCTCGTTGTCTATCGTGGGGAGGTCAGTCGGCGATTCGTCTCGCCCCTGTCGCAGGCGTGTGCCGGTCACCCCGGGACACGGTATTCGTTCGCCAATTGAGGTATTTGCAGTGACCGAGATCCCCGAGCACCTACTGAACCGCTCCAAGGCCCGTCGGGCGGCTGCCTCGGGCGAGGCGTCAGGCGATGCCCCGGCCGCGAGCTCTGCCCCGGCCAAGCAGGAGTCGGCCGCCCCGGCCCGGGCCCAGGCCGCCCCTGCCGTCAAGGTCGAAAAGCCCGATCCGGCCTATGTCAAGGCCGCCAAGGAGCGCCGCAAGATTCCGTTCTGGGCCATGTCCGGCTTGGCTTTGCTGCCCGTGTGGGCCTTCATGTACTTCGTTGCCATGACCCCGGCCGAGAAGGTTGAGGCAGGTCCGTTGTCAATCGGAACTGAGGTCTACGCAGGGTGTGCCGGATGTCACGGCGGAGCGGGAGCGGGCGGCGCCGGGCGCGTTCTCTACCAGGGCGAGGTCCTGAAGACCTTCCCCCACATCGAGGACATGCTCAATTTCGTCTACAACGGCAGCCAGAGGTTCGTGGCCGCCGGCCTGAAGGTGTACGGCAACCCCGACCGTGAGGGCGGCGCGCACGCGCCCCTGTCGTACAACGGCAACCCCATGCCGCAGCAGGGTGAGAAGGCGGGCGGAGCCCTCACCGAGGCCGAGATCCTGGCCGTGGTGTGCCACATCCGCTACGACCTCAGCGGTGCCGACCGGGCCGACGAGAAGTGGGCGGTCGAGTACGAGCACTGGTGCTCACCCGAGTCCGAGATCTTCAAGGGGCTCGAGAGCGGGTCCACGTCCTTCGACACGATCGACAAGGATTTCGCCGCGCTCATGCCCGCACCTGTTGCGGTTGGCACTGAGCCGAGGGAATCAACCGCCAAGTAATCGGCGTATCGTGACCTGACCTTTCCCCCGAAGGTCGGTCCCCCATGGAAGACAACCCCTCAGTCGCCTCACCGAACTCGCCCGCGCGCGAGACGGATGTCCTCGTCATCGGCGGCGGTCCCGCCGGCGCGGCAGCCGGTTACTGGCTCGCCCGAGCCGGTCACCGTGTCACGGTCGTGGAGAAGAAGACGTTCCCTCGCGAGAAGACGTGCGGCGACGGGCTCACACCGCGTGCGGTGAAGCAGATCACCGACATGGGTCTCGCCGGTTCGCTCGAGCGTTTCCATCGCTACGAGGGGCTGCGCGCGACAGCGCACGGCAAGGCACTCGAGCTGCAGTGGCCGTCACATTCCGTCTACCCGCAGCACGGTTACGTCGTGCGCCGCCGCGAGCTCGACCAGATGGTCGCGCTGAACGCCGAGGCCGCCGGCGCGGAGTTGCTGCAGGGTCACGAGGCGAACCAGCCGATCCTCGAGCGCGGGCTGCTGCGCGGCGCGGTCGTCACCGACAAGGAGACGCACTCCACGTTCGAGCTGCGCGCGCAGTACGTGATCGTGGCCGACGGGGCCAACTCCAGGTTCGGCCGTTCCCTCGGCACGTCCCGTGCGAAGCAGATGCCGTACGGCACGGCGATCCGCACGTACTGGGAGAGCCCGCGCCACGCGGAGCCGTGGATCGAGTCGGCACTCGACGTGAAGGACCGCAACGGCAACTCGATGCCCGGCTACGGCTGGATCTTCCCCGTCGGTGACGGCACCATCAACATCGGTGTCGGCCTGCTCTCCACCTTCCGCGACTTCAAGAGCGTGAACACCACCCAGCTCCTCGATGCGTACGCGCACATGGTCGCCGACGACTGGGGCATCAACCCGGACAGCCCCACGCAACGTGCCACGAGCGGCCGCATCCCCATGGGTGGTTCCGTCGGCCCGAAGGTCGGCCCCACGTACATCGTCATCGGTGACGCCGCCGGCTCGGTGAACCCGTTCAACGGGGAGGGAATCGACTACGCGTACGAGACGGCGCGCATGGCGGCCGAGGTCATCGGCGAGGCCATCACCACCGGCAACGCCGCGGCGCTGATGCGCTACCAGACCCTCATCGACGACGAGTACGGGCAGTACTTCAAGGTGGCGCGCCTCTTCGCCCGGATCATCGGCCGGCCCGCGCTGATGCGCGAGCTCTCGCGCGTGGGCATGCAGAGCCGCACGTTGATGGAGTGGGTGCTGCGGATCATGGCCAACCTGCTGCGCGAGGACGAGACGGGTCCGGCCGAGGCCGCGTACAAGGCGGCGGCGCGGATCGCCCGCGCCTTCCCGAACGCCTAGTCATCACCTCTCGCCGCAACCCGGCGACCTGAATGATGCATTCCGCCGTCTACCCGGCGCACTCCACGCGCACCACCGCGTCCGACGTGAGGTCCACGATGCTGCGCGACTTGTCCCCCGGGAACTTCGTGATGAACTCACGCAGGTTGGACGTGGGCACGTTGGTGCACCGCCGGACGGTGGGCGTGGCGAGATCGAGCACCCAACCGTTGTCGAGGATGCCCTCGTCCCCGTTCGCCTGCATGTCGACGAGACCGGGGAGCTCGAGAGTGGCGGCTGGCGTGGCCGTGTTCGCCGGGACAAGGGCGAACCGCACGATCGCCTCCCCGAGCATGTCGGCGAGCAGCACGCATGCACGGGGCGTCACGTAATCGGTGCACGCGGGCACGGGACCGGATTCGGCCACGAGAGTGCCGTCCGCAACCGTGAGCACGCGCGTGTCGTCGAGGGTGAACCTGGCTGCCTTCACGGTGTGCCCGCCGTCCATGGTCCAGCCGATGTCGGTGGTGACGGACTCGACGACGGCGGTGAGGTCGATGCGGTGCTGCGCGGGGCCGCCGGCGGTGGCCGCACTGTCACGGCCGAGCACGAACGGCACGACCGCGAGCACCGCCGCCGCGAGCACGGCAAGAACGACAGCCAGCCTCCGGGTCACGCGGAGAGGCTACGCAACGCGGCATCGACGCGGGTGGCGAGCTCGTCGAGGACACTGTCGTCGTGTGCCGCCCCCACGAACAGGGCCTCGTAGGCCCCGGGGGCGAGGGCGACACCGTGGTCGAGCAACGCATGGAACACCCGTGCGTACAGGGCCTCGTCGGTGGTCTTTGCCTCGGCAAAGTTCGCCGGCGGTCGGTCGAGTGCATCACCGAAGTGCATGCCCACGAGCGTGCCGACCACGGGGAACTGTGCGGGGATGCCGTTGGCCGAGAACGAATCCCGCAGCATCGCCGCGAGACGGCGGGCCCGCGCGAGCAACTCGACGTAGAGGTCGTCGGTCAGTTCGTCGAGAGCCGCGAGACCGGCCGCCGTGGCGAGCGGGTTGCCCGCGAGCGTGCCGGCGTGGAACACGGACCCGAGCGGAGAGAGATTCTCCATGACGTCGCGGCGGCCGCCCACCGCACCGATGGGGAGTCCTCCCCCGATCACCTTGCCGAAACAGGTCAGGTCGGCGCGCACGTCGTACTTGGCCTGTGCTCCCCCGCGCGCGAGACGGAAGCCCGTGATGACCTCGTCGAAGACGAGGAGCGCACCGACGCGGTCGCATTCGGCGCGCAGGCCGGCGAGGAACCCGGGGACCGGGGCGACCACGCCCATGTTCGCCGCGACGGGCTCGACGAACACCGCGGCGACGTCGGCGTCGAGCACCGGCACCTCGTTGTAGGGAAGCACCCACGTGTTCGCCACCGCCTCCTCCGGGACACCTGCCGTGCCGGGCAGCCCGAGCGTGGCAAGCCCGCTGCCGCCAGCCGCGAGAAGTGCGTCCGTCGCGCCGTGGAAGTTCCCGTGGAACGTGACGATGCGCTTGCGGCCCGTGACACCGCGCGCGAGCCGCACGGCCGTGCTGGTTGCCTCGGTGCCGCTGTTCATGAAGCGCACCCGCTCGCAGGAGGGCACCCTCGTGCGGATCTCCTCGGCGAGCTTCATCTCGCGCGGGGTCGGTGCTCCGTACGACGTCCCGTCCCCTGCTGCCGCGCGGATCGCCTCGGTGACCTTCGGGTGTGCGTGGCCGAGGATGATCGCGCCGTAGCTCTGCACGAGGTCGATCAGTTCGTTGCCCTCCACGTCCCACACGCGCGCCCCCTCGGCCCGCGACACGACGTACGGCCGCCCGCCCACGGACCGGAACGCGCGGATGGACGAGTTGACGCCGCCTGGAATTGCGAGGGCGGACCGTTCGAAGATTGCGTCGTTCGACGGCATGCCCAGCCCGCGGCAGACGGTGGGCGTGCAGCCCGCCCGCTCGCATGCGGCCGCATCACAGAACGGGACTGTCCGGGACATGTCGATCAGCCGCGTGTGAGTTCGGCGAACCAACGCGCGAAGTAGGTGAGGATGATGTCCGCGCCGGCGCGCTTCACCGCGGTGAGCTGCTCGATCGCGACCGCGTCGTGGTCGATCCAGCCGTTGGCGGCGGCGGCCTTGATCATGGAGTACTCACCGCTCACGTGGTACGCCGCCACCGGAAGGTCGGTGATGCCCCGGACCGCGGAGATGACGTCGAGATAGGTACCTCGCGCAGGCCCTCGCGCGCGTTCCGCCAGTCCTGCTGGTACCCCTTGCGGTCCCCGCCGCCGGCGATCTGCACGTCGACTGCGTCACGGAACGGTCCGTACAGGCCGGACGCGTACTTCGCCGAGTACGCCATGATCGCGGTGTCGGTGTGTCCCGCTTCGTCGAGCGCGGCACGGATGGCACCCACCTGCCCGTCCATCATCCCGCTCGGGGCGACGACGTGGGCGCCGGCATCAGCCTGGGCGACCGCCGCCCTGCAGTACACGTCGAGCGTGAGGTCGTTGTCCACGTTCCCCCGCGCGTCGAGGACGCCGCAGTGACCGTGGGAGGTGTACTCGTCGACACAGAGGTCGGCCATGAGCACCATCGAGTCCCCGGTCTCGGAGCGGAGGCGGGCGAGGGCTCGCTGGGCGATTCCGTCGGGGTCGTGTGCGCCGCTGCCGGTCTCGTCCTTCGTCGCCGGCACCCCGAAGAGGATCACCCCGCGGACACCCAGGGCGGCGAGTTCGGTGACCTCGCGCGACAGGGAATCGAGCGTGTGCTGGACCACCCCGGGCAGGGACACGATCGGCTGGGGCCCGGTGATCCCCTCGCGGACGAAGAGCGGGGCGACAAGATCACTCGTGTGCAGCCGGGTCTCGGCGACGAGGTCCCTCATCGCGGGGCTGGTGCGCAGGCGCCGGGGCCGCGAGTGCGGGAAAGTCACGCCCCGATGCTATTGGCGGCGGCCTGAATCAACGCCTCGAGGCTCTGCTCCGCGGCCGTGACGGACACGGAGATGCCGAGTTTCTCGGCTGCCTTCGTGGTGGACGGACCGATGCTGGCCACCACGGGCGGAGTGGACGTGCCGAACGCGTCGTGCCAGGCACCGGCGGCGCTTCCCGACGCGAGGAGGAGGACATCCGCGGCGAGGGCGGGCAGCATCAACTCGCGCGGCGGCCGGAGGTGCGTGGTGCGGTAGGCGACGACCTTCGTCACGTCCCATCCTTTCGCGGCGATGGCGCCCGCCAGTTCCTCGTCGGCGAGGTTTCCCTGAACCAGCAGCACTCGGCCGGTCCCCTGCGGGAACGAGCCGGCGAGGACCGACGCACGCGCGGGTTCGGCCACGATCGATGCCGTGGTGCCCAGCGAGTTGGCGGTCGCCGCACCGACGGCCGCGAACAACGGGAAGGAGTCCGTGTCCCCCGCCGCCATCGCGGCCGACACGAACGGTGCGACCCTGTCCGCCCCGTTGGTCGAGGTCACCACCACCCAGTCGAACTCGTGGATGCGCTGCAGGACCTCGTCGCGGACACGTCCCTCGTCCTCCGGTTCCTCGATCGCGATGAGGGGAACCTCCACCACACGCGCACCGCGCGCCTCGAGGAGCAGCCGCAGCGAGGCATTCTGCCCGGCCGACCTCGTGATGACCACGGACCTGCCCTCCAGCGGTTCAGCCACCCGCACCACCGCCGGCGAGACGCTGCCGGCACTCGGCCGCGGTGGCCGCGCCGATCATGAGATGGTCATCGGTGCCGCCGACCGCGCCCGTCAGCTGGATGCTCTCCGTCCCGTCGGACATGAACGCACGGAAGACCCCGTCGGCCGACATGTGCGCGGCCACCGGCAGCGAGCACCCCGCCCCGAGTTCGGCGAGGAAGGCCCGCTCCGTCTCCACCGCGCGCCGCGTTGCCGCGTGGTCGACGGGCGCGACCGCGGCGAGCACACGGTCGTCGTCCGTTCTCGTCTCCACCGCCACGCAACCCTGACCGACCATCGGCACCGCGGTGTCGAGGTCGAGGACTTCCGCCACCAGCTCCGTCATCCCGAGGATCTCGAGCGCAGCCCGGGCCATGACGATGGAGCCGCCGTCGGGCACCTTCGAGAGCCTGGTCTGGATGTTGCCGCGGAGCTCCACGAAGGAGAGGTCGGGCCGGACCCTCGCGAGCTGCGCACGACGGCGCACGGAGCCGGTCGCCACGGTCGCACCCTGCGGCAACGACGCGAGAGACAGACCCACCAGCACGTCTTCGGGAGAGCGGCGTTCGGTGAAGGCTGCGATGACGAGCCCGTCGGCCTGGGCGGACGGCAGGTCCTTCGCGCTGTGCACGGCGACATCGGCGCGGCCGTCGAGGACCGCCCGCTGTACCTCCTTCACGAAGATCCCCTGGCCGCCCATCTGGTGCAGCGGCGTGGACTGGTTCGCGTCGCCCTGCGTCTCCACGAGCACGTACTCAACGTCCGCACCGGATGATGTGGCAATCGCGGCGCCAACTGCCTCGGCCTGGGCGCGTGCCTGGGCACTCCCTCGTGTCGCGATCCTGATGACGGCCATAGGTCTGTTCAGTGCAGGTTAAACAAGTCGCGCACCGCCGCGGAGAGGCGTTCACCCTGCGGGGTGCCGGCCGCCTCGCGCAGGCGGACCGAGGGCGTGTGCAGCATCTTCGCCACGATCGACCGGGTGATCGTCTCGATGACCTCACGCTCCTCGTCACCGAGCTGGGCGAGCCGCGCGGAGAATCGGGCGAGCTCGGCCTGCCTGGTCTCCTCCACTGCCTCTCGCAACTGGGCCACGAGGGGAGCCGCCTGGCGCTGGGCCGATGACAGCACGAACCGCTCGACCTCCTCGGAGATGATCGCACGGACGTCGTCGACCTCCGCCTCGCGGGCGGACAGGCCGCGGGCGGCCCACTCGTTCAGGTGGTCGAGGTCGCGCAGGGTCACCCCGGCTATCCCCGCCACCGACGGATCGACGTCGCGCGGCAGCGCGATGTCGACGATGAGCAACGGGGACGCGGCACCGGCCCGTGCCTCCTCCACCGACCCGCGGGTGAGCACAACATCACCGGCACCCGTGCAGGAGACGACAACGTCGGCCCCGGCCAGTTCTGCGCCGAGATCCGCGAACGGGGCCACTCGCGCGCCGACCTTGCCGGCCAGTGCCTCCCCGCGATCGGCCGTGCGGTTGACGACAACGGTCCGTGCACCGGCCTTGGCGAGTGCCGTGGCCACTCCCTCGCCCATCTCGCCGGCGCCGATGACCAGCACCCGGGAGCCTGCGAGCGATCCGATGATCTCCTCGGCCATCTCCACGGCGGCATGAGAAACCGACGCCGTGGAACGGGCTATCGCTGTCTCCGTGCGGGCCCGCTTGCCGGTCTCGAGCGCGTGACGGAAAAGCAGGTTCAGCGAACTGCGCGCGACGCCCTGGGCCATCGCCGTCTCCCACGCGTCGCGGACCTGGCCGATGATCTCGGACTCCCCGATGACCGCGGAGTCGAGACCGCTCGCCACGCCGAACAGGTGGGCCACCGCCGCCTCGTCGTGCTGGCTGAACAGGTGGGGCGTGACGTCTTCGCCGGCGAGACCGCTCGTCTCGCAGAAGAAGTCACGGATGTCGTCGTACGCGCCGTGGAACCGCTCGACCACCGCGTACACCTCGGTGCGGTTGCAGGTGGACAGCACCACCACCTCGCGGATGTCGTCGCGCACACCGAGGTTGTGCAGCGCCTTCGGCAGCGACGGCTCGGGAATCGTCATCCTCTCTAGGAGGGTCACCGGGGCGGTGCGGTGGTTGATCCCGATGACGACGATGGACACGGTTCAGACCCTACGCACTCACGGGGGTGGTCTGCCCGCCCCGGGTGTCCCCGCGGGCGTCGGAGCGGCACTGCTCGTAGTAACTGAGGATCTGCAGCTCGAGGGCGAGGTCGACCTTGCGGACGTTCACGCCCTTCGGGACGGCAAGGACCGTGGGGGCGAAGTTCAGGATGGAGCCGATGCCGGCCCGCACCAGCGCGTCGGCGGCCTCCTGGGCATGCGGTGCCGGGGTGGCCACGATCCCGATGCTGACCCCCTTCGACTGGGCGATCTGCTGGAGTTCGTCGGCATGGCGGACCCTCACGCCGCCCACGACCGTGCCGATCTTGGACTCGTCCTTGTCGACGATGCCCACGATGTGGAACCCGCGCTCGGTGATGCCCGCGTAGTTCGCGAGCGCCTGCCCCAGGTTCCCTGCACCGACGATGATCACCGGCCATGACTGGTTCAACCCCAGTTCACGTTGGATCTGGTACAGCAGGTACTGCACGTCGTAGCCGACGCCGCGCGTGCCGTACGTGCCGAGGTACGAGAGGTCCTTGCGCACCTTCGCGGCGTTCACACCCGCGAGTTCGGCGAGCTGGTCGCTGGAGATCTGCGAAGTTCCCTCACCGACGAGGTCGGTGAGGATGCGCAGGTAGATGGGCAGCCGGCCGACGGCGGCTTCGGGGATTCGGCGGCGGGGGGAGTCCGTCATATGCATTGCCAACGCTATTGGTTCGGGCCCCCAACAGTGAACTCCGTGGGCGCGCGCCTAGCCTTCAGCCCCGTGACATTGAACACCGCCCTCGCCGCGGTCTCCGGTCTGGTGTCCCTGGCCTTCGGGCTGGCCACTCTCGACCGCTGGTTGCGCAGGCGCCGGCCCCACGAACTCGCCTGGTCCGTGGCCATGGCTCTCTTCTTCGTCGCGGCGATGAGCCTGTGGTGGGCAGAGGCCCGGGGATGGAGCGAACCGTCGTTCCGGGTGTTCTTCGCGTTCGGTGCCGTCATCAACGTCCCCTGGCTGGCCCTCGGCACCGTCTACCTCCTGGCCGGACGCCGCGCGGGGGACACGACCATGCGCGCACTGCTCATCTTCTCCGGCTTCGCGCTCGGCGCCGTCGTGATGGCGCCCATCAGCGGCGCGATCGACCCGGGCGAGCTTCCCACCGGCAAGGACCACTTCGGGGTCCTGCCGCGCGTGCTCGCGGCGGTCGGTTCTGCCGTGCCCGCCGTGGTCATCTTCGCCGGCGCCGCGTGGTCGGCCTGGCGCGTGCTGCGCGGTGCGAACCCTGCCCTCACCGCATCCGCGGTCCGCAACGTGTCGTCGGCGCGCCGGCTCGCCGCGGGCAACGTGCTCGTCGCGGCGGGAGCCGCCGTGCTCTCGGCGAGCGGCACCTTCGCGGGCCGGCTCGGCGCCGACACGTCGTTCGCCGTCACGCTCAGCGCGGGCATCAGCATCCTGTTCGCCGGCTTCCTCGTGGCCAGCAACGCCACGTCACCGGGCCGGCGGCTTCAGCGCAACGAGTAGCGCTGCAGCTTGCCCGTCATGTTGCGGGGAACCTGGTCCACGAACAGCACCTTGGACGGGCACTTGTAGCGGGCGAGATGGGCCCGGCAGTGGTCGACGACGGTGTCCTCGTCGAGGTGGGTGCCGGGGCGCAGCACCACGTAGGCGCGGACGGCCTCCCCCGTGTGCGGGTGGGCGGTGCCCACGACGGCGGCATCGACGATGTCGGGGTGCGCGGTGAGCACCTCCTCCACTTCCGCGGGGAACACGTTGAACCCGGAGACGATGATGAGGTCCTTCGCCCGGTCCACCATGAAGATGTGTCCGGCCTCGTCGGCAACCGCGATGTCGCCGGTGCGCAGCCACCCGTCGGGGCTGAGCACGCGGGCGGTGGCCTCCGGGTCGTTCAGGTACCCGGCAAAGACGTTCGGCCCGCGCACCCAGATCTCGCCGCTGTCGCCGACGAACGCGTCGTCACCGTTCTCGTCGACGATGCGCACCTCGACACCCGGCACCGGCCGCCCGATGGAGCCCGGCGTGAACGGCATGTCGATGGACGTCGTCACAACGGGGGACGCCTCGGTGAGGCCGTAACCCTCCAGCACCTGCAGCCCGAACCTGTTGCTGAGCGAGTGGATCACCTGCTCGGGGAGTTTCGCCGCGCCGGAGAGCGCGAGACGCACCTTTGCGAACGCATCGGCCGGCACGTCGAGCAGCTGGTTGAGCGCCATCCAGATGCTCGGAGCCCCGAGCATCACCGTGACACCGCGTTCGCGCAGCGTCTCGATCGTGCTGACCGGGTCGAATCTCTGCACGAGAACGATGGAAGCACCGACCGCGAGCGTGTTGCACAGCATCACGTTCAGCCCGAAGATGTGGTACATCGGCAGCACACCGAAGGTCACGTCCGACGGGGACATGTTCTCCACCGCGGTGGACTGCTCGATGTTCGAGAGGAGATTCCCGTGGGTGAGGACGGCCGCCTTCGGTGACCCTGCGGTGCCGCTGGTGAACATGTAGACAGCCGGGGTCGACGGGTCGACGTCGACGGAGTCCACCGACCCGTCGCCCGCGAACACCTCGTCAAGCGTGTGGGCCCCTTCGATCCCGTGACCCTCGGTGGCCATGACCGTGCGGACCCCGTGACGGATGTCGGAGGGGATTCGCTCCCACGTGGCGAGCGCCGCGGGTTCGATGATCACCACTGCCGGCTGCACGACAGCCAGCTCCTTCTCGATCTCAGGTGCCGGGCTGGTGGGGTTGAGCGGCGCCACGACCGCGCCGACACCGACGGCGGCGAGGTACGAGACCACGAAATACGGCGTGTTGCCGCACAGGAGCGCCACGCACTCCCCGCGCCGCAGGCCGAGAGCGACGAACTCGGCGCGCAACGCCGCCACCTGGCGCCGCAGCTGTCCGTAGGTGGTGGTCCGGCCGTGGCTGATGAGGGCCGTTGACGCGTCGGGGTGTCCGTCGATGATGCGGGCGAGGTTCACGGTAGGTCCTGCCCCGTCACAGCATCAGCAGGTTGACGATGGCAGCCGCGAGGATCGCCCCCAGCAGCAGCGCGATGGTGAGCGTGGTGGCCGGGCGCATGCGCTCAGCCTAATGAACCACCCGTGCGCAGCGTGACGGGTGCGGGTGCGGGCCCGTCCCCCCTGAAGAGGAGCACCGCGTCGCCCGGCTGCAGGCGCAGCTCCGCGGCGGCCGAACCCCGGTCAACGGCGAGCGCGACCATGCCGTACGAGTCGATGACCGCACCGATCGCTCCCTCGTCGAGCGCGGCGAAGTGGGTCTCCAGCCGCACGCTGCGCACGTCATCGCCGACCACGGCGCGCATCACCGGCCCGATTGCCGACACGTCGGACGGACCGACGTTCAGTTGGCAGTTGCCGTAGTGGTCCACCCACGTCACCTCGCAGCGCACACCCTCGCCGTGGACGGGATGAACCTCGGGTGTCGACAGCGGCACGAGACCGGGCATGAGCGCGGCGATGTCGATCTCCTCGCCGACCTCCTCGATGGTCCCGCCGTTGCAGAGATGGGCGGCGACGGGCGCGAAGACGTCGCGGCCCGCGAAGGTGGTGCCGGGTGCCTCGAGATGGAGATCCGTGTTCGACAGCACGAAGGCGCGCTCCGCCCCTCCCGCCATCGCCGCCGCAGGCGGGAGCAGGCCGTTGTCGGGCCCCACGAGCACACCGTTGCCGCCTGCCACCTCGATGGCGACGGGCCTGCGCGACGAACCGACGCCCGGGTCCACCACGGCGACGATGACACCCGCCGGCACGTACTGGATCGCGCGGGCGAGCGCGAGCGAACCCCAGCGCACGTCGAACGGCGGCACACCGTGGGTGATGTCGGTGATGCGCACGTGCGGCGCGATGTCGATGATCACGCTCTTCAGCACGCCGACGAACTCGTCGTCGAGTCCGTAGTCGGTGAGCAACGCGACGTGACTGTGCATGCGGCTCACGATAAGGGTGCAGCACCCGCACGGGAGAAAACGAAAGGGCCGGTGCCAACCCCCCGACGGCACCGGCCCTTTCGGCGCTGCTCATTGCTGAGCGCGACTCCCGGAAGCGGTTGCCCGTTCCCGGTGACCTGGGTCACAGAATACATACGGCGGTCACCCGGACGAAACTTTCCGGGGGGTTTTTTTGGTCGGTCTAGCGACCCATTTCCGCACTGCGGGAGGCAGCCGCGCGGACCGCTTTGTGAACCATCGCACGAAGTCCGTCCTGCTCGAACACGCCCAGCCCGGCAAAGGTCGTGCCGTTCGGCGAGGTGACGTTCGCGCGCAACTGCGCGGGCGATTCGGGGGACGAGGCGAGCAGCGCGCCGGCCCCCTTGAAGAGCTGGCGCACGAGTGCATCTGCAACGTCGGCGGGCAGGCCCTCCGCCACCGCAGCCTCCAGCAGGCACTCGGCCACGAGGAAGAGATAGCCCGGTCCGGAACCGGCGACCGCGGTCACCGCATCCATCTGTGACTCCGGCACGCGGACCACGAGACCCACCGAGGACAGGACCCGTTCGGCCCAATCAAGGTCCCCGTCGGAGCAGGCTGCGCTGCCCGTGATGGCCGTGGCCCCCTCGCCCACGAGGGCCGGCGTGTTCGGCATCGCGCGCACCACGGCGCACGACGCACCCGCCGCCTCCTGCAGCGTCGCGACGCTGATGCCAGCCGCAATCGAGAGAGCACGCGGCGTGCCGAGCGAGGCGACCTCTGCGCACACCGCGACCGCATCACCGGGCTTCACTGCGATGACCGCCCCACGGCCCGCGACGGTCACCCCGCTGGTGCGCACGCCGAAGCGTTCCTCGAGCGAGCGTCGCTTCGCCGCGTCCAGTTCCACCACCACGATCCCCGCGGGGTCCCAACCGGCCGCGACCAGGCCACCGAGCAGGGCAGAGCCCATGTTCCCGCCCCCGATGAGGACCAGTTCGTTCGCCGGTTCAGCCATGCATCGAGACTAACTGTGCGCCGCCCGCGGGCAGGCGGGAAATGCGGGGTCAGTCGGCGAACCGGCTGGCGAACCCGATGCGGATGATCGAGGGGAAGACCTGCTCGACGGTTGAGTACAGGGTGCCGATCACCCTGTCCACCTCGGCCTCGTTCACTGCCGAGATGGGCAGCTCACCGCGCAGGAACACCGCGTCCTCGATGCCGATCGAGAAATGCGCACCGACCAGCCGCTCGTTGCGGCGCAGGAGGTTCTCCCACAGCACGTCGGCGTTCTCCTCGGGATGCGGCATCACGTAGGTCTCGTACCGCAGGGTGCGCTGGCCGAGGGTCATCCAGACGGTGGTGTACTCCTTCTCCACGCCGCGCATGCGCACGTACCACCTGTGCTCGTTCGCCTCGCCGCGGTCGATCGCGAGGATGATGCCGTCGCGCGCGGCAAAGCCGGCGAGCCACTCGCTGATCCTCCGGTCGAGCAGCTCGACCTCGGGATTCCCGTACAGCTCGCTCACGGTGCGATCACTCGCACACGACGCGGTCGCGGGCGGCGAGGTCGGCGTACACCCTGCGCAGGCGGGCGGCGGCGAAGGCCCACGTGTACCCGCGGGCGCGCTCCGCCGCGGCGTGCGACATGCGCGCGGCAAGGTCAGCATCTGTGATGAGACGGCCGATGTGAGAGGCGAACACGTCGGGTTGCCGGTCGGGCACGAGGAACCCGGTGCGGCCGTCCTCCACGATGGTGAGGAGACCACCCACGGCGTTCGCCACGACGGGAGTGCCGCACGCGGCGGCCTCCAGCGCGACGAGCCCGAAGCTCTCGCTGCGGCTGGGCACCAGCACCACGTCGGCCGCGCGGTAGTAGGTGGACAGGATGTGGTGCGGCTGCGGCTCCACGAACCGGACCTGACCCGCGACACCGAGACTGTCGATGAGCCCGCGGACCCTCGCCATCTCGGCGTCTCCCTCGGTGCCCGATGCCCCGCCGACGATGAGGAGGATTGCGTCGCTGCGACCGAGCCCGGCGAGGGCCTGCACGGCCACATCGACGCCCTTCAGGGGCTGGATGCGCCCGACGAAGAGAAGGACAGGTCCGCCTGCGAGGCCGAGGGCGTGGCGCGCACCGCGTTTGTCGCCGGGGGCGAAGAACGCGTGCTCCACACCGGGCGAGACGATCTCGATGTTGCCGGGCGGGTTGCCGTACAGCTCGACGAACTGTCGTTCCTCCTCCGTGCACGAGACACAGATGGCGTCGCTGCAGCCGATGATCTCGGTCTCGGCCTTCTCGCGCTGCGCGCTCTCCGGGTCCCCGCCGAGGGCCTTCACCCGGGCGAACGTGTGGAACGTGTTGACGAGGGGCACGTCGATCTCGTGCTTGATCGCGTGGCCGCTGACCCCGGACAGCCAGTAGTTGGCGTGGACCACGTCGGTGCCGCCGCTGCGCTGGATGTGGTCGATGACGCGGTCGGTGAACTCCGGGATGACGGACGGCAGGTCGGACTTCGGCAGGTCGACATCGCCGGCCCGGACGTGGACGATGCGGTGGTTCGGCTCCACCAGCACCTCGGCGGGCAGGTCGTCGCGCCAGGCCCTGGTGTAGGTGGTGCAGTCGACGCCGGCATGGGCCATGGCGGAGACGAGTTCGCGCACGTACACGTTCATTCCGCCGCCGTCGCCGACGCCCGGCTGGGCGAGCGGCGAGGTGTGAAGGGAGAGAACCGCTACTCGTTGCACGCGGTGGTCAACCTATCCAGCGGAGGGCGGATTCCCGTCCGCGGGACCCGTTCCCGCCTGGTCGTTCGAGGCCACGAAGGACCTGTACACCGAGAGGAGACTCTGCCGTTGCTCCGCGGTGAGCCTTTCGTCGTTCATGATCGCCTCCGGGACGGAGCTCGCGGCCGGTGGCGTGCCGTCGAGGATGCCGGCACGCACGTACAGGCTCTCGGCCGATATCTCGAGGGCGCGCGCGATCTGCTGGAGGATCTCCGCCGACGGTCTCCTGATGCCGCGCTCGATCTGGCTGAGGTACGGGTTCGACACGCCGGCCGCGCGTGCGAGGTCACGGATGCTCTGCTGGGCGTTCTCGCGCTGCTGGCGGATGAACTCACCCACGTCATGGAGACGGTCGGCGGGATTGCGCGGCACTTACTTGTCCTTCTCCCCCGGCCCCGCACCCGACCCGTCAACGACAGCCCCGGCACCTCCGGCCTCGCGCACCCGCCTCACGACCTCAGCGGTGAGTGCGTCGATGCGCTCGAACATCTCGTGGCGCTGGCGGCTGCATTCGCGCTCGAACATCCCGAGCGCGTCGGAGAGAGCAGCAAGATCGCGGTCGTCCAGCGTGTCCATGCTGCCGAAGCCGTGTGAATCACACAGTTCGTCCAGCTGCAGCAGCAACGGATGGTCGGTCGGCACCTCCGTCTCGCGCGGCGGCCGGGCGCTGCCACCTCCGTGCTGCTGGCCGAACACTTCCGCCAGGCGCTCGGCAAGCGGCACCGACGCTGATTCCGCACCGCCCGCTCGGCGGCGCTCCTCGTCGGAGACGAGGTCGAGACGGCCCTGGGCGAGGCGCCGCACGAACGACACGATGTCCTCCTCGCGCTGCAGGGCGGAACGCTCGGCGCGGAGATCCGCGAGAGTCTGGTTCGTCCCTGGCATCTACGTCCCTCCACTTACCGGCGGCAGAACCGCCACCTCATCATTGTCGGACACGGGATGGTCACGGGGGACTTCCTCACCGTTCACCCACACCTTGCTGGTGGCCAGAACCGCGGCAAAACCGTCGCCGAATCTGTCCACGGCCGCGTCGAGCACGTCGGCGACGGTGCTGCCGCCGACCTCGGCCGAGTTCGTGCCGGCAGCCTCGCGGGCCGCGGCGAAGAGTCGGAGGACGGCCACGGGCGAAGCGTACCTGCGGGTCACTCGACGGTGATCCCCGCCGGTCCCTCGTCGAACCTGCCGATCACCGTGAATCCCTCGTCCACCAGTCGTGCGACCGCGGAGCGGTCCGCCGCCGCGAGCAGGCCGCCGGATGTCTGGGGGTCCATGCACAGTGCGAGCGCTGCGTCGTCGGCGTGCACCTCTATGTTGCCGCGCACGTACTCACGGTTGCGCGGGTCGCCTCCGGTTCGGGTGCCCCCGGCCGCGATCCGGCGCGCACCGTCGTAGACGGGCAGCAGGACCGTGTCGACCGTGAGTCTCACACCGGACCGGTCCGCCATCTCCCAGCCGTGGCCCGCCAGCCCGTACCCGGTCACGTCAGTGACCGCATGCACCGCGTCACCTGCGGCCCGCAGGGCGGAGGCGGCCGCCCTGTTGATGCGGCGCATCCCCTCGACCGCCTTCTTCTTCTCTCCCTCCGTGCCGGCCGCAGTGACGAGTCCGGTGCCGAGGGGCTTCGAGATGAGGGCCACGTCACCCGGACGGGCTCCCGCCTTGCGGAACACCCGACGGGGGTCCACCACGCCCTGCACCGCGAGGCCGAAGACGGGCTCGGGATTGCGGATGGTGTGGCCACCCGCCACGCTCCCGCCGGCCTCCTCCACCACCTGCGCGGCGGCGGCGAGGATGGCCGTGACCGCATCCCCAGGGAGATCCTCCGGGAACGCGGCGATGTTCACCGCGAGCACCACGTCACCGCCCATCGCGAACACGTCGCTGCAGGCGTTCGCCGCCGCGACCGCGCCGAAGTCGGCGGGATCGTCGACGAGCGGCGGGAAGAAGTCCACGGTGCTCACGAGCGCGAGGTCGTCGGTCAACCTGTACACCGCCGCATCGTCGAACGGCGCAAGACCGACGAGGAGTGACGGGTCGATCCCCGCTGGCAGGTTGCCCACCAGGTCGGACAGGAGAGTCGCACCCCACTTGGCGGCGCACCCGCCGCACGAGGTCCACTCGGTCAGACGGATGGCCGCGACGGAGTCCTGATGCGTCCTCTCGCCGCCCATGCGCGCACGGTACTAGGTTCCACCGCGTGACGAGTCAGCGAGATGACACCGCGAGACCGCCGTCCGTCGACGCACTCGCACGTGGTCTCGCCCGGCGGCATTCGCTCCCCCACGCTGTGCTCGTGGACTGCGCGCGGCGTGCCGTCGCCGACGGTGCCGCTGACGTGGAAGAACAGGCCGACCGGCATGCCGCTGCGTTCGCGGCCTCACTCGTGGGCGACGTCATAAACGCCACCGGCGTGCTGCTCCACACCAACCTCGGGCGAGCGCCGGTGCCGATGGTGTCGTCGGGCCGGCCGACCAATCTCGAGTTCGACACCGTCACGGGCACGCGCGGGAGCCGTCACGCGGCGGTCTCGTCCCTGCTCTCTGTGCTCACGGGCGCCGAGGCGGCCGTGGTGGTCAACAACAACGCGGCGGCGGTGATGTTGGTGCTGGCGGCGCTCGCGCACGGCAGGGACGTGGCTGTGTCGCGGGGCGAGAGCGTGGAGATCGGGGGCGGGTTCCGCATCCCGGACGTGATGGAGCAGTCGGGTGCGCGCCTCGTCGACGTCGGCACCACGAACCGCACGGGCGCCGCCGACTATGCGAAGGCGATCGCGTCGCCGCGCAACGACATCGCACTCGTGATGAGGGTGCACCCGTCGAACTTCTCGGTCGAGGGGTTCGTGTCCTCCGCACCGCTCCGCGAGCTCGCGGGGCTCGGTGTCCCCGTGGTCGCGGACATCGGGTCGGGCCTTCTCGACAGCACGTGCCCCTGGCTCCACGGTCGCACCGACGGAGTCCCCGCGTTCCTCCGCAACGAACCGGCGGTCCGCCAGTCGCTGGAGGACGGTGCCGCGATCGTCACGTTCAGCGGCGACAAGCTGCTCGGCGGCCCGCAGTGCGGGATCATCGCCGGCCGGGCCGACCTCGTGGCCACATGCGCGTCGCACCCGTTGATGCGTGCGCTGCGCCCGGGGGGACACACCCTCCAGTTGCTCCAGGCCGCGCTGCTGTCGTTCGCCGCACGCACGGCCTGCGACGACATCGCGTTCTGGCGGATGCTCGCACTCGATGCCGGCGTGGTCCGTGACCGTGCGGAAGCTGTCGTCTCGGCGGCTGGTGCCGGCTCCGTCGTGCCCGTGTCCGCCCTGGTCGGGGCGGGTTCGGCCCCGGGCGCGGTGTTGCCGTCATTCGCTGTTGCGGTGGACGGCGATGTGTCGGCGCGTCTCCGTGCGTGCGCCCTGCCCGTGGTCGCACGCGTCGACAGGGGTGTCACGCTCCTCGATCTGCGCACGGTCGACCCCGCGGACGATGCCGCAGTGGTCGCCGCGCTCGCCTCCCTCTGACCGACATGCCCGTCATCGCCACGGCCGGCCACGTCGACCACGGGAAGTCGTCACTCGTCCGCGCGATGACCGGAACCGACCCGGACCGCCACGAGGAGGAACGCCGAAGGGGGATGTCGATCGACCTCGGCTTCGCGCACGTGTCCGCCCCCGACGGCACGGTGCTGAGCTTCGTCGACGTGCCCGGCCACGTCGATTTCGTCCGCACGATGATCTCGGGCGTCAACGCGGTGTCCTGCGTGCTCTTCGTCGTGGACGCCGCCGAGGGGTGGATGCCGCAGTCCGCGGAGCACATGGGAATCGTCACGGGTCTCGGGATCCACCACGGCGTGCTCGCCGTGACGAAGTGCGACAAGGTCGACGACGACGCGGTGAGGGCGTGCATCGACGACGTCGTGCGCCGCACACCGCGGATGAGATGGTCGGCGAGGATCGCGACGTCGGCGGTGACGGGCCGCGGTGTCGACGAGCTCGTCTCCGCCCTCGCCGCGGCGGCGCGCGGTGCGTCGCACGCACCCGACCCGCTCGGGCGCGTGCGCCTCTTCGTCGACAGGTCCTTCTCGGTGCGGGGCGCCGGCACGGTGGTCACAGGCACGCTCGAGGGTGCCCCGCTCGCGGCTGGGGCCGTGCTCACGCTCGTCAGGGACGGAAGGGACGTGCGCGTGCGCAGGGTGCAGTCGCTCGGGGAGGAGGTGACTGCCGTGTCACCGGGTTCGCGTTGCGCGGTGAACATCCCCGACATCGATGCGGACACCGTCGAGCGCGGTGACGTGCTCGTGGAGGACGGCCGCTGGCACGTCACGGACGTGTTCGATGCGTCGGTCGAGCTGCTGAAGGGCACCGCCGCGCGCGTGACGACGCGCGGTGGCTACGTGCTCCACTTCGGTTCCTCCCACCAGGCGGCGCACCTGCGCCTCGCTGTGCCCGGCCCGCTGGCGGCGGGGCAGACCGCACACGCACGGATCCGTTTCCGGTCACCGTTGCCCCTCACCCCGGGTGACCGCTTCGTGGTGCGCGACACCGCCTCGGGCACCACGGTCCTCGGCGGCACCGTCCTCGACGTGGACCCCCGCGGCAGCGTCGCGTCGGCCGCCAACGGTGCGTCAACAGTGGAACGTCTCGCGCGACGGGGATGGATCCCCCTCGACGAAGCGAGGCGACTCACCGGCGTTCCGCTCGGGGCGACGGTGCCCGGCTGGTGGGCGGGAGAGCACGCGTTCGACGGCACGGTCCGCAGGCTGCGGATGCTGCTGGACGGCGGGCCCGTCGACCTCGCGACGTTGACGGAGGTGGAGCGGGCGGTCGTCGCGACGCTGCCCGGCGTGACTGTCGAGCGCGGCACGGCGCACACGGCGGCGCGCGACCCGCTGCTCGACCATCCGTACGCGGTTCGGTTCCGCAGCGCACCGCTCGACGGCGGTTCCACGGCGGGCCTCAACAGGGACGTCATCCGCAGGCTCGTGCAGGCCGGCATCATCCTCGAGCACGACGCGATCGCGTTCCACGCGGACACGCTCGACGCGCTCGTGCCCGCACTCGAGAAACTGTGGGCGGCGCACCCGGACGGTTTCCTCATCCGCGACCTCGCCGGCGTGCTCGGGATCTCGCGGAAGTGGGCGGTGCCGCTCGCCGAGTGTCTCGACAGGAAGGGTCTCACGCGCCGCTCGGGCGACGTGCGCCTGCCGGGGCGCGCGTTGCGCTGATCCTTGTGTCCTCACCCTCAGGGAGAGGATCCCCTGCGGGGTGTGGCGGAGGCGGACGGGAATCGAACCCGCCGGACGGGGATCGCCCGTCCCGTCTGTTTTGAAGACAGCGAAGCCCACCAGGTGCTCGTACGCCTCCGCCGCGCAGGCTAGTTGCGCCCGTCATCCATCGGACTACGGTTCAGCCATGGGCACCAGCGCACCGGTACTCCCCGACGGTCTCGTCGTCGTGGTGAAGCGCGAGTGCGCGACGTGCCAGATGGTCGAGCCCCTGCTGGCGCTCATCAAGCAGGGTGCCGGGCCGCTCACCGTGTGGACCCAGGACGACCCCTCGTTCGCATCGTCCGCCGGTGCCGTCCACGACTCCGACCTGTCGGTGTCGTGGCACCACGCCATCGAGACGGTGCCCACTCTCATCAAAGTGAGCGGCGGGAAGGAGACGGAGCGGACCATCGGTTGGTCGCGCGAGGACTGGCGCCGCATCACCGGCATCGCCGGACTCGGCGAGGATCTCCCCGCGATGCGGCCCGGTTGCGGATCGATGAGCGTCGACCCGGACATTGTCGACAAGTTGCGGGCGAAGTTCACGGGGGACACGGTCACGTCGCGCCGCGTCGAGTTCTCCGCGGCGGAGGACGAGTTCGAGGCGATGTTCGCGCGCGGATGGACGGACGGACTGCCGGTCGTTCCCCCCACCCGCGAGCGGGTGCTGCGCATGCTCACGGGAACAACGCGCGCACCGTCCGACGTTGTCGCGCTCTGCCCGCCCGACCTCGTCGAACTGACGGTCGAGAAAGTGGCGATCAACGCGGTGATGGCAGGGTGCCTCCCCGAGCACCTGCCGTGGGTGCTCGCGGCACTCGAGGCCGTGTGCAACGACACCTTCAACATGCACGGCGTTCTCGCCACCACGATGCCCGTCGGGCCGGTGATCGTGTGCAACGGCCCCGGCACCAGGGCGATCGGCATGAACAGCGGCATCAACGTGCTCGGCCAGGGCAACAGGGCCAACTCCACCATCGGGCGGGCCGTGCAGCTGACGGTGCGCAACGTCGGCGGCGGTCGGCCGGGCGAGGTCGACAGGGCGACGCACGGCAATCCCGGCAAGGTGGGCTTCTGCTTCGCCGAGGACGAGCTCTCCTCCCCGTTCACGCCGCTCTCCGAGTGGCGCGGCATGCCGCCGGGCCAGGACAGCGTCACCGTGTTCGCCGGGGAAGGACCGCGGGGAATGGTCGATCAGCTCGCCCGCACCCCCGAGGAACTCTGCAAGTCGCTCGCCGAGTCGCTCATCCCGCTGCAGCACCCGAAGCTCGTCATCGGTTTCGACGCCATCCTCATCATCAGCCCCGACCACGGCCGGATCTTCCGCGACGCCGGATGGGACCGCGAGCGGGTGCTCGGGGAGATCACGCGGCTCACCACCAGGCCGGGCAAGGACCTGCTGCGCGGGGCGAACGGCATGGCCGAGGGCATCCCTCCCCACCTGCGCGACGCCGACCTTCCCAAGTTCCGGCCGGGCGGCCTGCTCATCACCTATGCCGGCGGCGGTGCGGGGCTCTTCTCCAGCATGGTGGCCGGCTGGGCGAACGGCAGCGTGGGCAGCGAACCTGTCACCGTGGCAGTGAGGCCGTGACACAATGGTCGGCGTGAGCAGCTCCGCGAGCGACAGCACGGTGGTCCTCGACCCCACCAACGAGACACGGCCCGCCGTGCGCCGTTTG
>RFZO01000011.1 GCA_009920715.1 Actinomycetota bacterium
GTCGATACTTCGACGCCGACGCGACGGCACGCAGCCCCTCGATGTCGGTGCGTCGCTTCACCTCAAAAGTATGGCGTTGCGCAGGGGACCGAAGGGGGTGGGTGCCCTGCCCCGTCACCGGACAGGCCAGGGAATGGGCACTCCCTCGCCGTTGGTCTATTGTTCGCGGGACACATCACGACAACAAGGGGGCATCCCATGTCACGAAAGTTCCGCCTCGGGGCAGCAGCAGCTTCTCTCGCACTGGTCGTCGCCGCGTGCGGCGGCGGTTCGTCCTCCGACACCGGTGGCGAGACCTCCGACTCCACCCCGATCTCGACAGCCGAGCTCACCTTCCAGCCGATCTCGGCAGGCAAGCTGACCGTCTGCTCCGACGCCCCGTACGAGCCGTTCGAGTACCAGGACGAGGCCGGCAACTGGACCGGGTTCGACATGGACATCATGACCGCCATCGCGAAGCGCTACGGCCTCACCCTCGAGGTCACGAAGCAGCCGTTCGACGGCATCTGGCTGGCGCCCGCCGCCGGCACGTGCGACGTCGTGGCGTCCTCCATCACCATCACCGAGGAGCGCTCGCAGAACGCACTCTTCAGCGACGCCTACTTCGACGCCAACCAGTCGCTGCTGGTCCGCGCCGAGGATGCGGACACATACGTCGACCTCGAGTCGATGGCCGGCAAGACCATCGCGGTGCAGACGGGCACCACCGGGGAGACATACGCCAAGGAGAACGCCGGCTCGGCGAAGATCCAGTCCTTCGATGACGCGTCCGCCATGTTCCTCGCGCTCGAGTCCGGCCAGGTCGACGGCGTCCTGCAGGACTTCCCCATCAACGCCTACCGCGCCGTGAAGCAGGAGGGCAAGACCAAGGTCTCGGCCACCTTCGTGACCGACGAGCAGTACGGCTTCGCGATGGCCAAGGACAACACCGCCCTCCACGACGCGATCAACGAGAGCCTCAACGAGTTCCGGGCGACCGGTGTCTACGACGAGATCTTCGCGAAGTACTTCGGGTCGGACGCGGAGGAGGGCGAATAAGCCCCACCTGACACGGACGGAGGGCCATGGCACTCACCAGGCGCCAGCGAGCGCGCGCATTCCGGTACGGGGTGTACGCCACGTCTGTCGCGGCGGTGGTTGCCGTGGCCCTTTTCGTTGACTGGGGGAAACTCTCCGGCGCGCTCTTCCAGTGGGACCTCGTCACCGAGCAGTTCCCGGAGATCCTCACCCGCGCCGCGCGCAACACGTTGATCTTCACCGTCTTCGGGTTCATCGGCGGTCTCGGCATGGGACTTCTCTTCGCGCTGATGCGCCTGTCGTCGGTGCGTCCCTACCGCTGGTTCGCCGCCACCTACATCGAGATCTTCCGCGGCATCCCGCTGCTCGTCACGTTGCTGCTGCTCGGGTTCGGAATCCCCATCGCCACCGGCTGGCGCTGGCCGAACCCGTACCTGCAGGGTGTCGTGCCGCTGTCGCTGGTGGCGAGCGCCTACATGGCCGAGACCATCAGGGCCGGCATCGAGGCGGTGCCGCGCGGCCAGATGGAGGCGGCGCGGTCGCTCGGCATGGGCTACCCGCGTGCCATGGCCACGATCATCATCCCGCAGGCGTTCCGCATCATCGTCCCGCCGCTCACCAACGAACTGGTGCTCCTCATCAAGGACACCTCCCTCATCTCGGTGCTCGGTGTCACGGATGCCACCAAGGACCTTGCCCGCTTCGGTCGTGACGGCGTGAACTCCTCCGCCAACGCCACGCCCCTCATCGTCGCCGGTCTCGTGTACCTGGCGATGACGCTGCCGCTCACCCAGTTGGTCGCGTGGATGGAACGGCGCACGAAGGCGGCGAGCCGGTGAACGAGCCCGTCGTCCGCATCTCCGGGCTGCACAAGAGGTTCGGCGACAACCACGTGCTGCGCGGCATCGACCTCGAGGTCAGCCGCGGCGAGGTCGTGTGCATCATCGGTCCGTCGGGCTCCGGCAAGAGCACCCTGCTGCGGTGCGTCAACATGCTCGAGACGCCCACGGGCGGCACCGTGCGCGTGCTCGAGCACGAACTGACGGACCCCGACTGCGACATCGACCGCGCCCGCACGCGGATCGGCATGGTGTTCCAGAGTTTCAACCTCTTCCCCCACATGTCCGTGCTTGACAACATCTGTGTGGCCCAGCGCAAGGTTCTCGGGAGGTCGGCAGAGGACTCCGCCGCCAGGGCGAGGCAGCTGCTGGCGAGAGTGGGCCTCTCCGAGAAGGAAGCGGCGTACCCGGCCCAGCTGTCCGGCGGCCAGCAGCAGCGCGTCGCCATCGCCCGGGCCCTCGCCATGGACCCGGCCGTGATGCTCTTCGACGAGGCCACCAGCGCACTCGACCCGGAGCTGGTGGGCGAGGTGCTGGGCGTCATGCGGGCGCTCGCCGACGAGGGGATGACGATGCTCGTCGTCACCCATGAGATGGGCTTCGCCGCGAACGTGGGGTCGCGCGTGGTCTTCATGGACGGCGGCGTGGTGGTGGAGTCCGGCCCGCCGGCCGAGGTGCTGGGCAACCCCCGCGAGGAGCGCACCCGCAGGTTCCTCGCGAGCGTGCGGAACCACTGATCACCCCGCCCGTACAGTGCCGCGCTCATGAGCACCGACAAGGAACGCATCGCCGCCATGCTCGCGCTGGCGAACCACCCCAACACGCCGCGCCACGAGGCCGAGACAGCTCTCGCCCTCGCCTCCAAGCTGATGCAGCGCAACGGATGGACCGAGGGGGACATCGCACCCGCCAATGCGCCCGTCGACGAGTCCATCGTGGTCGAGACCGTCCGCGTCACCGGGCAGTACCGCACGCAGCGCCAGGACCTGCTGTACTCCATCCTGCTGGTGCACTCCTGCACTGGGTACCTCGACACCGACGACTACGGCGAACGGTTCATGACCATCTACGGCCGCCGCGACGACATCTTTGCGGCGCGCACCCTGTTCGCCGCCGCCGACCTCATGGGTGCACGGTTGCTCCCGAAGGGCGGCCGCTCGTGGCGCATCTCGTGGTGGAAGGGTTTCCGCAAGGGCATCGAGGAGGCACTCGGTTCCGCCAGGGAGGAATACGTGCGCGAGGAGCCCGGTGCCGGCATCGTGCTCGCCGACAGGCGCCGCCGGGCCGAGAGGGAGATGCGCACCTACGGCCCGTCGTTGCGGCGCACGTACTCGTACCACGACGAATCCGCGTCGTCGTACGCCAGCGGGCGTGCCGCGGGTGCGTCGTTCGGTGCGTCGGGTCGGTCCTTCGGTTCCGGCGTGCGCGGGGAGATCGGGTGACGCACATCTCCGAGCTCGTCCAGGAGGTCACGCGGCAGGCGCGCCGCTACCCCCGGTGCAGCCGCGAGCAGGCGCTCGTGTACGCCTGCGAGGACGTCGCCGCACGGCACGCACCGCTGCGGGTCCTCGGCCGCACCGAGGCAGTCGAGTTCGTCGCCCACGTCTGCACCGAGGAATGGGTCGACGTGCCGCATCTCGAGTTCGGCCGGCACCGCACACGGTGCACCGGGTGGGCGGACCGGTCCACCCACACCATCGGCATCCACACGTCACGGCCGGGGGTCGGTCTCCTTCTCCACGAGATCTCGCACCTCGTCTCGCGGGCCGACAACCACGACGCCGAGTTCAGGCTGGTGCTGCTGCGTCTCGCCCGTCGGCACGCGGGCATCCAGCACGCGGGGCTGCTGCGCAGCCTCTTCGCGGGTAGCGGTCTCGACACGGACCCCGTCCACCCGCTCTGACCGCACCGCTTCCGCTCCTTCTTTGACACTGCGCGGAACGGCGGTCAGACTTCGCCCATGAGCGAGTCATTCCACGACGTCATCTCCACCACCAGGTCGATCCGCAGGTACCGCACCGACCCCATCCCCGACGACGTGCTCGACCGCGTGCTGCAGGCGGCGGTGTGGGCACCGAGCGGCGGGAACCGCCAGCCGTGGCGCATGATCGTGGTCACTGACCTCGACCAGAAGAAGAAGCTGGGCGCCCTCTACGTGGAGGAGTGGGCGAAGTACGTGGACTACAACATGGCCAACGCGAGGAACGCACCCGATGCGGCGAGGGAGAAGCTCGCGGCGGGTCTCGCGGTCGGAACCCGGCTGGCAGAGACGCTGCACGAGGTTCCCGTGGTGGTCTTCTTCGTGCACGACTCGCGCCTCATCTTCGTCACCGACGACCATCTCCCACGCACGTCGGTCGTGGGCGGCGCGTCGCTGTACCCCGCGATCCAGAACCTGCTCACCGCGGCACGGGCCGAGGGTCTCGGAGGCGTCCTCACCACTCTCATCTCGCGCCGCGAGGACGAGGTGCGCGAGATCCTCGGGTTTCCCGCGGAGTGGGGCGTGCATGCCATGGTCCCGCTCGGGTGGCCGCAGGGCCGCCACGGTCCGCTCACGCGCCTGCCGCTCGGCAAGATGGTCCACCGCGACCGCTGGCAGGACTGAGGGTTCACTCCCTCCAGGGAACCCCCGCCGGCCATCGTCCCGTCCCGCCGTTCTCCACGAGGAAGCCGGTGTGCTGGCGGTCGGTCATCTGCATCCGCCACGTCAGCAGGTCCTGTGCAGCGCGAAGCACACGTGACTGGTCGGTGCACTCCGTCCGCCACGTGGGGTCCGCGGCGAGGTCGAAGCAGAGGTGCCTGCCCTCGCCGAACTGCACGTAGGCGATGTCGTCGGTGCGGTGCACGCACAGGTTCTGCTTCTCCAGGCTCCGCTTCCAGGGCCAGGCGAATTCGGCGCCCAGCTGGATCAGCGCGAATCTCCAGTCGTACTCCCAGTGCGCGGCGTCGCGCCACCACGGCGGGTCGGTTCCCTCGAGGAACGGCGTGAGCGGGAGACCGTCGCACTGGTGCGGCACGTCGATCCCCATCACGTCGCACAGCGTCGGCATGATGTCCACGTTCTCCGTGAACGACGTGATCACCGTGCCGTGAGCCTCCGGCCGTCGCGGGTCGCGGATGATGCAGGGGATGTGCTGGCTGGTCTCCCAGTAGCCGACCTTCTCGCGCAGACCGTGGTCGCCGAGCAGTTCGGCATGGTCCGCTGTCACCACGATCACGGTGTCGTCCCACTGGCCCGTGTCGCGCAGCGCACGCCACAGCCGCCCCATCTGGTGGTCGACTTCGCTGACCATCCCGAAGTACTGCGCACGCATCCGGCGCAGCTCCGCGGGGTCAGAGGGAGCCTTCGTGTTCTCCAGTTCCATCATCAGCGCGTGGAACTTCTCGGGTGCGCCGACCGGCGCGATGGGCTCGCCGACCTCGCCCTCGTCGTACGCCGCGGACCACTCGCCCGCGGCGGAGTACGGGGGGTGCGGCCGCAGGTAGCTCGCGTGCACGAACCATCCGCTCCCCTGCCTGCCGATCCAGTCGATGACGGTGTCGGTCATGAACTGCGACACGCTGAGACCGGCGGGGCGCTCGTGCTCGGTGGAGAGTGCGTGGCGCGCGCCCTTCACCGTGGCGCCCCGTTCCGCCAGCCACTCCAGCCACGGCGCATGCGACCCTGACAGGTCGAGCAGGCACTCGAACCCGGGGAGAACCCCCTCGTAGTTGCTGAGCCGCGGGTCGTCCGGGCCGTCTGCGACCCGCGGGTCGATCGACTGGTCGGTGTAGCCGAACAGCACGGGTGACCGGCCCGCGCGCCGCGCGGCGAGGGCCACGTTGTCGAACCGCGCGTCGAGCGGCGTGCCGTTCGCGACGACACGGTGGTTCATCTGGTACATCCCCGTGTAGAGCGAGGCACGCCCGGGTGAGCACGGCGAGGACTGGCTGTAGTGGCGCGCGAACCTCACGCCGTGCGACGCGAGCTCGTCGAGATGGGGTGTGCGCACGAGAGGGTGCCCCGCCGCGGAGAGACAGTCCCCGCGGAACTGGTCGAGCGTGATGAGCAGCACGTTCGGCGCCATTCCCCGACAGTAGCGGGAGCGACCTAACCTGCGTCCATGCCCGAAACGACCTACGGATTCGACCGGTTCCTCAGGTACGACGAGATGTCGTCCTGGATCGATGCGACCGTCGCTGCCCACCCGGCGCTCGCGACGGTGGAGCAGTACGGCTCGTCGCACGAGGGTCGCCCCCTGCTTCTCGTCACGCTGACGGATTCCTCCACCGGCGACCACTCGTCGAAGCCCGCGATGTGGGTGGATGCGAACATCCACTCGATCGAGGTCACCGGCGGCGTGGCGGCGCTGCACCTCATCCACCACCTGCTCGAGGGGTTCAGGAACGGGGACGCGAAGGTCGTCGAGGCCTTGCGCACGCGCACTTTCTACGTGGTGCCACGCGTCAACCCGGACGGCGTCGAGGCGGCACTCGCGGACTCCCCCCGCCACAGGCGCAGCAGCATGCGCCCGTGGCCCTGGACCGACCGCCATGAATGGCCGGGTCTCCTCTCCCACGACATCGACGGTGACGGAAGGATCCTCACGATGCGCATCGCCGACCCGAACGGGGCGTGGGTGGAGCATCCCGAGGATGCGCGCCTCATGATCCCCGTCGACCACGCCGCGGCGCCGGCGGGAGCGCCGCGCTGGCGTCTGCTCAGCGAGGGCACGATCACCGACTGGGACGGGTTCACGGTGCCCACACCGCGCAGCCCCGAGGGTCTCGACATGAACCGCAACTTCCCCGCCGGGTGGGACACCTCGGTCACCGGCTCGGGCGACCACCCGCTGTCGGAGCCGGAGATCGACGCACTCGTGCGCGCGATACGCGCCCGCCCGAACATCTGCGGCTACAACGCGTACCACACGAGCGGCGGCTTCCTCTTGCGACCGTCCAGCACGAAGCCGGACTCCAAGCTGCCGCCGGAGGACGTGTGGACGTTCAAGGAACTCGGGCGTGCGTGCACCGAGGCGACCGGGTACCCCGTGCACTCTGTGTACGAGGACTTCACGTGGGACACGTCCGACACCATGAGCGGCGCCGCTGACGACTGGGCGTACGAGCACCTCGGGGTGTTCTCGTGGACGACGGAGTTCTGGGATGCGATCTCGGTCGCCACCGACCACCGCAGTTCCACGCACATCTGGTACGTCGGGCCGACGGTCGAGGACGAACTGGCCGTGCACAGGTGGGCCGACGAGCATGCCCCCGGAACGGTCCACGCCTGGAGACCGTTCCGTCACCCGCAACTGGGCGACATAGAGATCGGCGGCATGGACGACTTCCGGCTGTGGTCCAACGCGCCGCCCTCGAGACTCCGCGCGGAGGTGGCGCCGCACTCGGGATTCGCCGTCCACCAGGCGCTGATGTCGCCGCGCCTCGAGATCCTCCACACCCGCGCCGAGAGCCTCGGCGGCGACACGTGGCGCGTCGAGATCGGGGTGGCCAACACCGGATGGCTGCCCACCCACGTGTCCGAGCACGCCCGCAAGAACAAGCTGTGCCTGCCGGGCTGGGTCCAGATCGACGGTGCGGAACCGGTCGGTGCGGCGGCCCGGGTCACGTTCGGCAACCTCGCCGGTCGGGCGGCGTTCCGGCTGGCGGGCGGGGTGCGCAACGACGGCACCCCCGACCGGCAACTGGTGTCGTGGGTCGTGCGCGGGGCCGCCGGCACCGAGGTGTCGGTGACGGCGTCGCACCAACGGGCCGGGACGGTCACCACGACCCTCCGGCTCGCCTGACGGGTGACTCAGACCCTCGCGGTGCGGGTGCCGTCGGCCACGAACGCCCTGATGTCGAGGATGGCGTTGCGGTCCTGGCCGCTGAACATGTGCCCGCCCTCGTACACGGAGACGACTGCGTCGGGCACGAGCGACGCGATCGCGTACGAGTTCGCCGGCGGGGCGATGCCGTCGAAGCGACCGGCCAGCACGTAGGTAGGGGCGGTCACCAGCCCCAGCCTGCCCGACACGTCGTGGCCGGTCCGGGCCTCCAGCTGCAGCCGCTCCCCGCGCAGCCGCTCGGCGGGCTTCTCGACCGCCGCGCGCTCGCGCATGCCCCTCATGATCTCGGCGTCAACCGGATGCTCCGCGAACCACTCCGGCCCGAACCGCGAGTCCGTGATGCGCATCTGCGCCTCCAGCCGCTCGGCCGGCGGCAACGACGCGAGTTCGTGCAGCGGGTAGGACGAACCCGCTGTCCCGCCGGCTGATGTGCACAGCAGCACCAACTTCTCCACGGTGCCGGGGTGCGTCACTGCGAACTCCTGTGCGACCATGCCGCCGAAGCTGATGCCGACCACGATGCACATGTCCCACCCGACGTGGCGCAGGAGTGCGGCGCCGTCAGCGGCGTACCCCGCCATCGTGTACGGGCCGTCCGGGACCGACGACGCCCCCAACCCGCGCTGGTCATGGACGAGCACCTGCATCGTCTTCGCGAGGGCGTTGATGAGCGGGGCACTCGTCTCGATGGATGCCCCCGACCCGTTGAACAGCAGCGCGCGGTGTGCCACCGCGCCACACCGGTTGTCAGCGTGCGTCGCCGACGTGGGTATCCACCATCGCAGTGCCGCCGCAGGCCACTATCGACAGCGTGCAACTGGTCGACGAGATACGCGAGTCGTTCTCGCGCCTGTCGTGCCCGGTCACCTGGAAGCGGGTGACGATGCCGGGGCTTCCCGTTGCATGGGCCGGCATGCACGTGCCGGCGGTGCACACCGGCGGGCGACCGTGGGTCTGGGAGGTCGTCACCCCGGAGCAGTACGACATGTCGGGACGTCATGGTCGAGGGTCTCCCCACGCCGGAGAACCCCATCAGCGTCACCCTGGAACGGGGCTGGACCGTGCAGGCCCTCGGCTCGGCCGCGCAGGCCTGGATCGACCGGGAGACCGCCGGCTCGGCCACCCTCGAGACCCCCACCACCCCCGGAACGGGCGGTCCCCGTTATCAGTTGCATCCTGAATTCGATATCGAGGCGGCGGCGTTCGACCGCCTGCTTACACTCGACCACGATGACGCCGCGTCGGTCACGTCCCTTCTCGCCCGCATCCACGAGGCACTGCGCCCCTACCGCTGAACCGCGGGCGGTGGCGCGTTGATCACCACCTACGCCGTCTCCCTCGACGCGGTCGACTGCACCGAATCCGACCGCCTGTCCGTCATCGACGCGGTCGACGACTGGCTGGTGCGCAACTTCCCCCTCGACGAGCGCGGGCCCGGCATGACGGTGCGTTCGCGCGCCGACTCCGTGTACAGGGTCACCATCACCGACGCCCACCCGTCGGGCCAGCACGTGGAGACCATCGCGGTCACCGTGTTCCTCGAGAAGGGCCGGCTGTGGTTCGACCTGCGCAGTTTCACCAGCCCGTCGGGCACCAAGGTGGTCCCGCTGCGCACCGACCCGCAACCGCCGACGCGTCTCACGGCACTCGTGCGCCAGGTGCTCTCCCACCTGCCCGCGCGTGACGCGAACTACGCGATCACCGACACCCCCCATGTCGCGTCCACCGCGATGGAGGCGGACGAGCTGCTCGCCCTGCTCGAGGTCCCAGGCCGCAGACTCCCCGTGGTCGTCGAGTTCACGGACGGCGGCAAGGCGCTCACTTCGGTCGCCGGTTCGGATCTCGTCGGCCTCGCCCACATCTTCCAGGTCACGGGTGCCGGTGCGATCAGTGAGTTCGTCTCCGGCTTCGGCTACTCGTTGCTCGATGCGGGAACGATCATGATCGTGTGGCCGGGCAAACACGACCCGGAGATCCTCCGCATCCGTGAGCTGCCGCCCTCGTCGGTGCGCGCCGAATGGCAGCGGCTCGTCGCACAGGTCGCCGGCTCCGCCGCGCGCTCCGTCGCCGCACCGCGCGTTCCTCCCCCGCCCCGCGACGACATCGACGAGGAGGTGGACGACGACGAGTCCGACGACGGGCGGGCCGCGGGTGACGACGCGGCCGTCTACATCGACTTCCTCGAGTCACAGGTGAACGCGCTCGAGGCATCCATGGCGGATGCCGACCGGATCATCGCCGAGCAGAAGGCCGCGCTGCAGAAGAAGGGCGACCAGGTCGACGAGCTCGTGCTCCACGCGGTCAACCTGGAGCTGCAGGGCACCTCGAAGGGCTCCCTCGGGGCGGTGCCCAACATGCGCGAGGCCATGCGGCTCGCGCGCATGCACTGTCCGTTCCTCGAGTTCCACCGGCGCGCGTTCGAGACCGGCGAGGCACTCCAGGGGCCGGACCCGCTCTCCGTCCTGCAGGACCTCGTGCGCCTGAACAACGTGGCCAGGGCGTGGAAATCGGGCCAGATCGTCGGGGACTCGTTCAAGCTCGCGTGCCGCCAGATGGGTCTTGACTTCGTGCCGGGAGTCAGCGACAACGCAGAGCAGAAGTTCGCCTCCGACTACGTCATCGACTGGCACGGCCGCAGCGTCATCGCGGGCGCGCACCTCCGCCGCGGCAAGGGAACTCACCTCGTCCGCATCTACATGTACCTCGACCACGAGCGCCAGGAGGTCGTCATCGCCCACATCGGGCGTCACCTCCGCGACAAGGGGTCGTCCAACTGACGACCGCCTAGTGTCTCGGGCATGGCGTCTGAGATATTCGAGCTGTCCGACCGGTACATCGACAAGGTCGCGGAGCTGAGCCCCTGCTCGGCCACCTACCTCGGCATCGCGGGCCACGACCACCTGATGACGGACTTCTCGCCGGCGGGTCACGATGCCCGCCGCGACCTCGACGCCGCCACGCTCGCCGCGCTCGACCGCATCACGCCCGGCGGCGACGACGACAGGCTCGCGGCAGGCGTGCTCCGCGAGTCGATCAACGCCGCGATGCAGGCCCACTCTTCGGGCGAGCACCTCCGCTCGATCCGCATCATCGCCGGCGACGTGGAGAGCGCCCGCTCCGTCTTCGATCTCATGCCCACTGCCACCGCCGCCGACTGGGAGGTCATCGCCGAGCGCCTGTCGAACGTCCCCGGGGCGTTCGCCGGCATGCGCGAGTCGTGGTCGCTCGGCCTGGGACGCGGGATCGTCACCTCGCGCAGGCAGGTGCTGGCCCAGGCCGACCAGCTGGAGTACTGGTCGGGTGCGGGCAGTGACCCCGCGTTCTTCGAGCAGTACGTGGAGTCAGCCGCATCGGTGAAGGGTGCGCCGATGGAACAGCTGCGCACCAATGCGCGCGCCGCGTCCGCCGCCATGGCGGAGACGGCTGCCTTCCTGCGCGGCACATACCTCTCGTCCGCGCGCGAGGCGGACGGATGCGGGGAGGAGGCGCACGCGGCGGCGCGGCGGGAGTTCCTCGGCGCGGTCATCGACCCGGTCGAGGCCTACGAGTGGGGATGGGAAGAGACGATGCGTCTCGACGAGGAGATCCGCAGGTGCGGCGAGTTGATCGCACCGGGGCTCAGCCCGGCGGAGGTGCGTCACCTCCTCGACACCGACCCCGCGCGCATGGTGCACGGCGAGGAAAGCCTCCGCGCCTGGCTGCAGCAGCTGATGGACGATGCGATGTCGTTCCTCGTCGACGGGAACCATTTCCAGATCGACCCGCGCATCCGCACGGTGGAGGCGATGATCAGCCCGCCCGGCGGCGCGGCGGCCATGTACTACACGGGTCCCAGCGAGGACCTCTCGCGTCCCGGTCGCACCTGGTACCCGGCGAACGGCCGCAGCTCGTTCCCGCGCTGGGGCGAGCCGACCACCGCGTACCACGAGGGGGTGCCGGGCCACCACCTGCAGGTCGCCGTTGCCACCATCGAGCGCGAACGGCTGTCGCGCGTGCAGAGGATGTTCTTCAACAGCGGCCACGGCGAGGGCTGGGCGCTGTACGCCGAGCGGCTGATGGACGAGTTCGGCTTCCTCGAGAACAACGAGTACCGCCTGGGTTACCTGTACGCGCAGGCGTTCCGCGCCGCGCGCGTCGTCGTCGACATCGGCATCCACTGCGGCTACTCGATCCCGTCCCGCTCGAAGTGGCACCCGGGCGAGAAGTGGACACCCGACCTCATGCTCGAGTTCATGTCCGCCCGCTCGTCCAGCGACGAGGCCTTCAACCGTTCCGAGATCGACCGCTACCTCGGGTGGCCCGGCCAGGCGATCAGCTACAAGCTCGGTGAGCGGGTGTGGCTGCGGCTGCGCGACGAGGCGAAGGCCCGCCACGGCTCGTCGTTCGACCTGGCCGCGTGGCACGACAGGGCACTGAAGCTGGGCAACCTGGGGCTCGACCTGCTGCAGCAGGAACTGTCCCGCGCCTAGCCGCACCGGGCCCGCGTCTACCCTTCCTGCCCATGCGCCTGCGCCCCCGAGTCGTGCGGACGGCACTGGCCGTGTCGGTGCTGTTCGTGACCGTCACGCTGTTCTCGGTCACGAGGTACGTGCTCGCCCACCCCGGGTACTCGCTGCAGCAGAACGTGGCCACGTGGGCGCGCAACAAGGGGCTCGGTGCGGTCGTCGACAGGCTGGAGCTGTGGCTGCACAGTGACGCACCCTCCACCGCCCCTGCCGCGTCACTCGCGCTCGAGCCCGAGGTCGTGGACACCGTCCCCGGCACCACGGTCGACACTGTGGTCGACACCGTGCCCGCAACGACCACCACTCTCCCCGCAACAACCGTCCCGCCCACCACCGTCGCGGCCGGCGGACCCACGACAACAGTCGTGACCACCACGACCACCTCCACCATCCCGCCGCCGGCGGATGTCGCTCCCGTCATCGTCCCGGCGCTGAAGGGTGAGGGCGAGTGGAAGGTGCTCTTCACGATCGGGAAGAAGAAGGTGCCGGTGGTCTGGGGAATGTCGGTGCGGCCGTTCACGAAGTACGGCTCCGTCGTGGCGACAGCGGCGGTGTTCGACCAGACGCGACTGCGCGCCGCCATGTTCAACGGCTCCGACGTCCCCGGCGGAGGACCGTGGGTGAACTCGAGGAAGGTGCCGGCATCGGGCCTGCGCAGCATCGTCGCCGCGTTCAACGGGGGCTTCCGGTTCGAGCACGACCCGGGTGGCTACGTCACCGAGGGGATCACGGTGCGGAAAATGAAGCGCGGGTTCGCGACCATCGGCATCGACGCGAAGGGTGTGCTGAGGGTGGGCGTGTGGGGCGACGACATGCGTTCGTCCGACGGTTGGGTCTCGCTGCGCCAGAACCTGCCCCCACTCGTCCACGACGGGCGCATCTCCTGGAAGGACTTCAAGTGGACCGACTGGGGCACCGACTTCGGGGACAAGGTGTACACGTACCGCAGCGGACTGTGCCGCCGCACGGACGGCTCCACCATGTTCGTGTCGGCGGGTGACGTGAACATCGACCTCTTCGCGAGGCTGCTCAAGCAGTTCGGGTGCGAGACCGCGATGCAGCTCGACATCAACGGCAACTGGCCGCACTTCAGCACCTACAGCAACTTCGGCGCGCGGACCAGGTACGGAAAACCGCTCGACGTGCGCATGGGCGACCCCCAACGGTTCCTGAAGGGCTACGACAAGGACTTCTTTGCGCTCTTCGACCCGAAGTCCGTTCCGGACGGTGCCGTGTGGGACGGAACGGTCACCACCACGACCGTGCCCGTGACCACCGCCCCGGCGACCGCGCCGTAGCCACCGTCCCGTGACAAGCGCCCCGTGCCGGGCGCGGTTCAGGCGACGGGTTCGTACTCAGCGAGCAGGCGCGGTTCGCCCCCGCCCGCAACGCGGACACGGCCCTCGGCATGCAGTTTCAGCACGTGCGACCACACGCTGCGCCGCGCAGGACGGTGCAGCCGCTTGTCGATGTCGGCGTACAGCACCTTCACCATCGCCGGGATCGTGCGCGTGCCGGCACGCAACTGGGCCAGCACCTGGTTCTCGCGGTCCACCCTGTGCTGCAGGTACGCGCGCAGGAACGGCTGGGGGTCGGTGACCGGACCGCCGTGGGTGGGGCGCAGCAGCGCGTCGGAACGGCCGATCACCTTGTTCATGCTGTCGAAGTAGGCGGCCATGTCGCCGTCGGGCGGAGACACGACGGTGGTGCTCCAGCCCATCACGTGGTCGCCGGTGAACAACGTGCGCTCCTCCGCCAGTTCCACGCACAGGTGATTGGACGTGTGGCCCGGTGTGTGCACCGCGCGCAGGGTGAAGCCGCCGGTGGACAGGATCGTGTCACCGTCGGCCACGGTGACGTCCGGCCTGAAATCCACGTCCAGGCCCTCCTTCTCCTCCTCGTCCGTCTTCGCGTCGTCGGTCTCCTCGGACGGGTCGTGGTCGTCGTCCTCCGTCCAGCCCTCCACCATGCGGTGCGGACCGATTGCGTACGTGGGTGCGCCCGTCTCCGCCTTCAGCCACGCGGCGAGCGGCGAATGGTCCCCGTGGCAGTGGGTGATGACGATGCCCACGCACTCGCGCCTGCGGAGGGCCGCGGCAATCGCGTCGCGGTGGCTGTCCATCCGCGGTCCGGGGTCGATAACCACCGCGCGGTCACCGCCGATCACGTACGTGCCGGTGCCGCGGTAGGTGAACTTCGACGGGTTGGCGCAGATGATGCGCTGCACCAACGGCGACATCTGCTCGAGGACACCGTGCGGAGCGTCGTCGATCCGCGGGACGAACGGAATGCCGGCCATCAGTCGAACCCGACCGCACGGATGCGGCCCACGGGTCTCCCGTGCCCGTAGGCGACCTCGGTGACGCTGTCCGGCACGTTCGACGTGTCGACACCGAGTCTCGCCAGTGCCGCGACGAGGACGGTGGCGGTTCCGCGGCCCGACCCGTCGGACATCTTCAGCGCGACCGCACGGCCGTCTGGCAGCGCGGCCACGTACACCGCCTCCGCACCGTCCTTTGCCATGAGGCCGGGGATGTTCGTGCAGATCGCGGTGACATCGCGCTTCTCCCCGCCCACCATGTAACTGTGCTGCGACATCGCCCGGTGGATGCGCAGCCCGGACTCCCCTGCGGCACCGGTGGCCATGGCGCGGACCGCGCGGGCGAGCCCGATGAGACTGATGACGTGGGCCGGTGCCCCGCACCCGTCGACACCGATCGACGCGGCTTCCTCGCCGGCCACGTCAGGGACGGTGTCCGTGACGGCGCGCTGGAGCGGATGGTCCGGATGCAGGTAGTCGTCCAGTGACCAGCCGTTGATGACGCACGTGGCGAGCATCCCGGAGTGCTTCCCGCTGCAGTTCATCTGCAGGGACGACTTCGCGGTCCCGTTGCGGATTGCCGCCTGCTGCGACTGCTCGTGGAGCGGCCAGCTCGCGGTGTTCAGCAGTGCCGACTCGTCGAGCCCGGCACCGGCGAGGATCGCGCGCGCCGTGTCGAGGTGGACCTGCTCGCCGTTGTGACTGGCGCAGACGAGTGCGAGCTGCTCTGGCGGGAGGTCCAGTCCGGCACGGACCATGGCGAGGGCTTGGATGGGCTTCGTGGAGGAGCGCGGGTAGATGTGCACGGCGGGGTCGCCGATTGAGTGGGCCACCCTCCCGTCGCTGTCGAGGCACACGACGGCCCCGAAGTGGATGCTCTCGTCGACGCCGTTGCGGTCGATGACCGCAACCGGTGCGAACCGGTCTGCCGACACGCCGCTCACGCGGCGCCGTCCCGGCCCCGCCGTTTCTTCGGCACCGGCGGTTTCTTCTTCTCCCGCACCTGCACCAGCGGCTGGTCGACGACATCGTGCTTCTGTCCGGTGCTCGCGAGCACCCCCTGCACCATCGCGGCGAACGGCAGGCCGAGGATGGCACCTACTGGGCCGAGCACGGCACCACCGACGAGAGCCGACCCGAACGCGAGCGCGGCGTGCAGCTCCATCGTGCGTGCGGTGATGCGCGGCGCGAAGAAGTAGTTCTCGACTTGCTGGTACACGAGGATGAACACGACCACCGCGAGCGCACGCCCGGGTGACTCGAGGAACGTGAGCAGCAGCGGCAGCACACCGGCCAGGTAGGTGCCGATCACGGGGAGGAACTGGGAGACCAGCCCGACCCAGAGCGCCATCGCGATCGGTGCCGGCGTGCCGATCGCCTGCAGCGCGATCCAGTGGAAGAAGGCCGAGAGAGCGGCGAGGAGGAGACGGGAGTCGAGGTATCCGGCGGTGGCCTTGATGGCGAGGTCCCACGTGGAGAGAAGTCTGTCCTGCTGCTCCGGACGCAGGCGCGCGCAGATCGACCTGCGCAGGCGAGGTGCGTCGGCCACCAGGTAGAAAGCGAAGAGGAGCACCGTGAACGACTGGAACAGCACGTTCAGCGCCTGCACCGACAGGTTGAACACCTGGCTCTGCTGGGACCTGATGAACTCCTGCACCGGACCGTTCGGGTCGGCGATCCGCGCGTTCACCTCGGCCGCATCGATGTTCGCGTTGAATGTGTCGTTGATGAACTGGACCGTGTCGTTGACATAGGTGCTCGAGTTCTTCAGCAGGTCGGCCACCTGCTGGCCCACCAGCGTGCCGACCACGCCGAAGAACGACAGCGTGACGACGATGACGGCGAGGAGGATCACGAGGGTGGCCCGGCCGCGTTTCCAGCCGCGGAGCTCCAGCTTGTTCACCCCCGGCTCCATCGCGAGAGCGATGAACAACGCCACCAGAATGAGGATGAGGAAACTGCTGAGGCGGTGGAACACGTGGCGGAACGCGACCGCGCCGAGGGCGCCGGCCCAGAACAGCACGACAGCCCGAGGGACCCATGTGGGAACGCTGGAGGCGTTCGTACGCTGGTCCCGTGACGACACTCCCGTCCCCCGTCGACGAGCGCGTGCAGCAGGTGCGCCGCGTGATCGCGGAGGCCCTGCGCAGCCGGGTCATCGGCCCCGACGCCGAGACGAAGCAGGCCGCCGTGATGCTCGCCCCGGGCGAGCGGTGGTTCGCGGCCGACAGGCCCGTCCACATCGTGCACTCCGACGCTTCGATGTTCATCGGGGGCATGCGGGCCCTCCTGCTCCAGTCGCTGCACCCGCTGGCGATGACCGGTGTGGCCGAGCACTCCGACTACCGCCGCGACCCGTGGGGCAGGCTGCAGCGCACGGCCGACTTCCTCGCCACCACCACCTTCGGCCCGGCGGACGCTGCCCAGCAGGCGGTCGACCGGGTGAACGCGGTGCACGGACACGTCCACGGCACCGCGAGCGACGGGCGTGCGTACTCCGCACGCGACCCGCACCTGCTGCGGTGGGTCCACGTGGCAGAGGTCGACAGCTTCCTGCGTGCCCACGCCACCTACGGCGCGGTCCCGCTCACGCCGGCGCAGGCCGACGGGTACGTGGAGGACATGGCGGTCATCGCGCGCAAGCTGGGCGTGAAGGCACCGCCCCTGTCGGTGCGCGGCCTGCGCGACCAGCTGCGGATGTTCCGCCCCGAGCTCATGAGCACCCCGCAGTCACGCGATGCCGCCCGCTACCTGCTGCTTCAGCCTCCGCTGGACGCGGCCGCGCGCGTGCCGTATCTCGTCATCGCATCGGCCGCCATCGCGACACTGCCGGCATGGGCGCGCGCGGAACTGCGCATCCCCTACCTTCCGCTCGCCGACGCGCTGGTGTCCCGGCCGCTCGGCAACCTGGTCGCCCGCACGATCCGGTGGGCCACCGCGATCGACGCGGTCAGCCCCGCGACGCCAGCATCCTCCTGATCGGCGTCGACAGGTCGCCGTTGCGCCCCGTCTCGACGGCCCCGAGTCCCAGCCAGCGCGCCAGAAGCAGCAACTCGTCGGCCAGTTCGTCTGCGGTCTCCAGCACGTCGGTGTCCGGCTCGCTGAACGCACCGGGCACCATCAGCACGCCGCGCTGCCTGTCGGCCTTCAGGTCGACGCGCGCGACCAGTCGGTCGTTCAGCAGGAACGGCAGCACGTAGTAGCCGTACACGCGCTTCGGTGCCGGTGTGTAGATCTCCAGCCTGTAACGGAACCCGAAGAGACGCTCGTCGCGCGGGCGGCACCAGACCATCGAGTCGAACGGCGAGAGCAGTGCGCGCGCCCGCACCTCGCGCGGACGCGACGCCGCGGGGTGCAGGTACGCCTTCTCCTTCCACCCTTCCACGCGTACTTCCTCCAGCAGCCCCTCGCGCGCGAGGTCTGCGACCACGGCCCTCGGTGCGGGACCGCGGAGGTTGTGGTAGTCGAGAAGGTCACCCGCGGTGGCGATGCCGAGCGACGAGGCGGCGAGCATCAGTTGCTTGCGGTGCGCCTGCTCGACGGACGGCACCGGCAGTCGGAGCACCTCCGCCGGGAACGCGTGGTGCAGACCCATGTACACACGGGCGAAGTCGCGTTCCCTGCGGCGTGCAGTTATCTGGCCGGTCCAGAACAGCCACTCGAGGATCGCCTTGCCCTGGTCCCAGTCCCACCACTGTCCTTTCGGACCCTTGCGCGTGCGCACCTCCCCCGCGACTATCCCCCCGGGGGTCTCGTTGATCCGCGCGAGGATCTCGTCGCGCAACCGGGGGTTCCTGCGTGCCGCCTCGCGGACCCCGCCCCACACGCGCAGACCGGTGCGCGCCTGTTCCATCCGCACGCGGCTGAGAGCGAAATGACTGATCGGAAGGTGGCTCGCCGCGTGGCACCAGTACTCGTAGATGTCCCCGCGCGCGGTTGCATCGGGGATGAGGGTGCGCGGGTGGTCCCCGAGCCGCGCGAACAACGGCAGTTCCTGGCTGCGCACGAGCACGTTCACCGAGTCGATCTGGACCGCACCCACGGTGTCGAACACTTTGCGCAGGTGCCGCGCGTCGACCCGACCCGAGGGGCGCGGGGCCGCGAGACCCTGCGCGGCGACGGCGATGCGTCTCGCCGAGGCGAGCGAGACCTCAGTCGGCAACGGTGATGGTGACCGAGTTGATGACCACGTCGGTCACCGGACGGTCACCGCGGCCCGTGGGGACCTTCTGCATCGCGTCGACCACGTCGAGGCCCTTCACGACCTGACCGAAGTGGTTGTACTGCGGCGGCAACGTGACGCCGTTCGGCCCGCTGATGAGGAAGAACTGCGACCCGTTCGTGTTCGGTCCGGCGTTCGCCATGGCGAGCGAGCCGATCTGGTAGCGGTTCTTCACCGGCTCGTCCTCGAAGCGGTAACCCGGACCGCCCGTGCCGGTGCCGCCGGGGTCGCCGCCCTGGCACACGAAGCCGTTGATGATGCGGTGGAAGATGATGCCGTCGTAGTAGTGGTAGCCCGCGAGGAACACGAAGTTGTTCACGGTGACCGGGGCGTTCAACGCGTCGAGGGCGATGACGATGGTGCCCATGGAAGTCTCCATGGTGGCGGTGTACCTCTTCTGCGGGTCGATGCCGAACTCCGGCTTGTCGCTGAACTTCTGCGTCTTGGGGGCGGATCCGTCGAGTGAGGGGAAGGGATAAGGCATGCGCGAACGCTACAACCGCACCGCCCGGCAACCGTCCCCGCGTGCGCGCAGCACCTACGATGGAGGAGATGAGCGACGCTCCTTCCTCAACGCACGGCACCCCCGCCCCCATGCACGGCACCCCGATCGACCTCGACCGGGTGGAGTCCGACCTGGCCGGTGTCGAGACCGCTCTCGCCCGCCTCGACGACGGCACGTACTGGACCTGCGAGGTGACCGGCGCGGAGATCCCCGACGCCACCCTTGCCGCCAACCCCACCGCCCGACGGGTCTCCTGACCCCGGCCGGGGCACCCGGACCGCGATGAGACAAAGGTGTGACCGCCGTCTCGCTCTTATGAGCACCCCTCGTTAGACTGACCGCACGAACGGCTGGTCATCCCGCCGTGGCCCCGGGGCTGCGGTCAGGTGGCGGGCCCACACGGGGGAACTTTCCGGAACTCATGGCCAACGCATCAAAGGCACGTGCACCCTTCGCACCGTGGGACCGCCGCGAGATCGCGGGGGCCTTCAGCGTGGAGGAGACCGCCCGCCGTGCCGGCCACTACAAGTGGACCGAAATGAAGCTGTTCGAGGCGCTCGGCGGCTGGATCGCCACGGTCCCGGAGCTCGACGTGAAGATGCGCCTCGGCACCCACTGCTACAAGCACGCGTGGCACGCGGAACTGTGGCACAAGCGGCTGCCCGAGCTCCGCGAGATGAACCCCGACCGGCTCACGCTTCCGGCCAACGACGCCATGGTCCGGTTCATCGACGCAATGACCGAGCCCGAGTCGCCCGACCAGACCATCGAGAAGCTCGTCGGCGTGTACAGGGTGCTCATCCCCCGTTTCATCGCGGCGTACACGTACCACATGAACAACACCAGCGAGATCACGGACATGCCCACGATCCGCACCATCAAGTTCATCCTCCAGGACGAGTTCGACGACCTTCGCGACGGCGAGATGCTGCTGCAGTCGCTCATCGACTCGCCCGAGGAGGCAGAGCGGGCCGCCGCCCACCAGGCGCGGCTCGAGAAGATAATGGTCGAGGCCGGTGGCATCACCGGTCCCGGGAGCATCGGTTTCAACTGAACCGACCGACACAAGGAGACACACAATGAGGAAGTTCATGCCGGCAGATGAACTGGCTCGTGACGAGCGGTTCAGCCAGACCACCCAGCGCGACCGCATGGCGGACGCCCGCACCACGGTGGTGCTGAACGGCGACCAGAACCGCCGCAGCAACAACCGTCTCACCCCGGAGCGCAACGACGCGAGCGAGGCGGCCCGGGCCCTGATGCACGGCATCTTTGTGGGCGAGATCCAGGCGCTCGAGGGCGCCGGCCGCACCTGCTGGGACTTCACCACCGGCGAGGAGGCACCGTTCGCGCTGAAGCTGGACATGGCCCGCCAGGCGTGGGACGAGGCCCGCCACGTGGAGATCAGCTGCAAGCTCGGCGACTGGATGGGTGCCGAGATCGGCCAGTACGTCGAGAACACCGTGCTCTTCGAGGCTGCCTGCTCGAACGACCCGGTCCTGCGTCTCGCCGGCGTGAACCGCGCCCTCGAGGGTCTCGCCATCGACGTCTTCACCACCATGAAGGAGTTCGGCGAGATCGCCGGCGACCCGTACCTGGAGTTCTGCGAGGACTGGATGCTCGCCGACGAGGTGACCCACGTGAAGATGGGCTCCGACTGGCTGCGCAAGGTCACCGAGAACGACCCCGAGCGCCGCAAGAAGGCACTCGAGTTCCAGAACATCGTCGACAAGATGTTCAGCTACGGCGGCAGCCGCAGCGAGTCCGACGAGTCCAGCCTGGGCATCGCCCGTCGCTTCCGCGAGCTGGCCGGCTTCACCGACTCCGAGGTTGACTACGTCGCCGAGGTGAGCATGCAGGCCCTCAACGAGCGCAAGGCGCAGATCGCCGAGCGCCAGGCCGCGGCCGCCGCGAACAAGTAACCGCCCGATGGCCATCACCGTCTCGCCCGGGACGTTCGACTTCGTCTCGTTCGACGCGGCGTACATCGAGCGCATCGCGGGGATCGTCGCCGGGCAGCTCGGCGTCACCGACATCGACTTCTCCGTCGAGATCGACGAGACGAGCGCGCTGAACCGCATCAGCACCGACGCATCCGTCACGCCCGTCCGCATCATGGTGCACAGCGGCGCGTTCGAGGACAAGCGGAGGCCCCGACAGCAGAGCGAGATCGACACCACGGTCTCCCTCGCACGGTGCATGCTGCGCGCCCGTGACCGCCTCCGCGGCGGGTTCGCGAGTGCCCCGACGGACACAGAACTCACGCTCGCCCAGGCCGCAGCGTGGGACACCTACATCATGGCCAGGCTCTCCCGGATCGACATTCCGGTGAATAAGCAGGCGTGGCACTACAACTGGCGCAACCGCCACGGCTTCAACGACCACTCCGACGCGGCGTTCGAGCGCATGTGGCAGGCGGAGTCGCTGGACTGGGACCAGTTGTCCTCCGCGAGCGACGCGGCACGCAGCGTCAGCGCCTGAGCCACCGGCCGTGGCCAACGCCGTCAGACAACGCACGGTCCGCGTCAACGGCGTGGATCTGTCGCTGCGCGAGGCGGGAGATCCCGGTGCACCGCTGGTCGTTCTTGCCCACGGCTTCCCCGAGACCGGGCACAGCTGGCGCCACCAGATGCTCCCGCTCGCCGCAGCCGGCTGGCATGTTGTCGCACCCGACCAACGCGGCTACGGACACAGCTCCGCCCCGCGCGAGGTGAGCGCGTACGGAACAGACGAACTCAGCGCCGACCTGCTCGGGCTCGCCGAGCTGCTCGGTCACGAGCGGGCCGTCTACGTGGGGCACGACTGGGGCGCGCTGCTGCTGTGGGACCTGTGCCGCATGCACCCCGACCGCGTCACGGCCGGTGTCGCGGCCAGCGTGGCGTTCGCCGACTGGCCGGCTCCCCCGCTGGACATCATGGCGAGGCGGTACGGCGACCGCTTCTTCTACATCAACTACTTCCAGCGGCCGCACGAGGCGGAGACGGAGCTCGGCCGGGACGTCGCCGACACCATGGCGAAGGTGCTGTGGGGGGCGTCCGCCGGTGCGCAGGCCGACCCGATGTTCTTCACCCGCGATGAACTCCCGCCGATGGAGGGAACCGGTTTCCTCACCGGCCGCACACAACCGCCCGACCTGCCGTGGCCGTGGCTGGATGAGTACGAGTTCCGCACCTACGTGGACGAGTTCTCCGTCTCGGGGTTCTTCGGCCCCGTCAGCTGGTACCGGAACATGAACGCCAACTACGAACGCACGCGTCACCGTCCCGTTGCGGCGATGACCATGCCGGTCCACTTCGTCACGGGCGAACTCGACCCCGTGAACCTCACGAATCCCGCCTTCGACTCCTCGATGCGGGCGACGCTGCCCGGCTACCGCGGCAGCACGGTGATCGCGGGCGCGGGTCACTGGGTGCAGCAGGAGAAGCCCGCCGAGTTCAACGCGGCCCTGCTGGGCTTCCTCTCGTCCCTCTGACGCGGGGACCGGGACTCAGTTCTCGCGCAGCTTGGCGATGAGGCGCAGGATCTCGAGGTACAGCCACACCAGTGTGACCAGCACGCCCAGCGCGCAGTACCACTCCATGTACGCGGGCATCTTCTCGCGCTCGGCCATCTCGATCGTGTCGAAGTCGATGGCCAGGTTCGCGGCGGCGAGACCGGCGACGAACACGCTGAACAGGATGCCCGTCGGCGACGCCCCGCTGATGAACGACGGCATCGAGCCGAAAATCCCGATCACGAACGACACCAGGTAGAACGCCATCAGGCCGAGCATCGCGCCCATGACCACGCGGCGGTACCTGGCCGTCACGCGGATGACCCCGGTGCGGTAGAGCAGCAGCATCACCACGAACACACCCATGGTGGCGCCGACGGCCTGCATCACGATGCCGTCGTACGCGGTCTCGTACGCGCGGCTCACCGCGCCCAGCACCACGCCCTCGGCGATCGCGTACACCGTGCCGGCCACCTTGGACAGGTGCGGCCTGAACATGGACACCATCACGGCGACAAGACCGACGATCACGCCGCCAATCACCCATCCGGCGGGGAAGACGGCGTTGCCGAACTCGTCGGGGGCCGCCACCGAGAACCAGGTGACGGTGGCGCTGGCGACGAGGACAAGCAGCAGGGTCAGCGTGGCGCTCGCGGCGCCGGAGGCCGTGGCGAGACCGCCGTGCCACCTCGTGACGGGACCGTCAGTGACGGTCCCGGTGGTGGAGATGACGTCATGCGGGCTGGGCGCGGCCCAGCCGGAGGAACGCTCGTCGCGACCTGCGGCGCGTTCCATGGTTTCGGGGGTCAGAAGCGGGTTCGACATGCCACGGAATCTAGTGAGCCACGGGACGTTCGCGGTGTCAGGCGGTGCGACGGTTCAGGTGAGGTCATGGGCCGACATCGACTGCCACAGGTCGATGTCGGGCGGGGCGGCCAGTACCCCCGTGCACGACCGGGCCATCTCGACCATCGTCCCGCCGTTGAAATGGGCCTCCTGGGCGGCCGGTCCGTCCCACTTCTCGATGATCTTGATCCGGTTCGGCCTGGTGTCGCTGACGATCATGTCGACGTTGCGGCACCCCGTCTCCATCCGGGTGAGCACCACGTACTTGGAGAGGATCGCGACGAGCGAACCCATGTCTGCGGCATCGAACGTCATCGTCACGATGACCAGTTCCACCTCGTCCCGGGATGCATCCTCCGCCATCCGACAACTCTGCCAGAGAACCGGTGAGAACCCGAAAAAGCAGTGCTGAAACGCGCCGAATTCGTTCCTGTCCGACCCGTGGCGACGCCACATGCTGTCGGTATCCTGCCCCTACTCGGTCATCCGGACCGGGTGGGATCGACGGGGTGTACACGTGGCGAAAGATCGCATTGACCGCGACGAAGAGGACCTGGTCCGTCTCTACCTCACCGACATCGGTCAGTACGCACTTCTCACCAAGGACGACGAGGTCCGCCTCGCGAAGGCCATCGAGGCCGGCAAGGCTGCCGCCGAGGAGATGGCCAAGGCCAAGAGCCTGAACGCCACCAAGAAGCGCGAGCTGCGCAAGGCGGTGCGCGAGGGCGAGGTCGCCGAGCGCGCGTTCGTGCAGTCCAACCTGCGTCTCGTGGTGTCCATCGCCAAGAAGTACCAGGCCTCCGGTCTCCCGCTGCTCGACCTCATCCAGGAGGGCAACCTCGGGCTCATGCACGCCGTCGAGAAGTTCGACTGGCGCAAGGGCTTCAAGTTCTCCACCTACGCCACGTGGTGGATCCGCCAGGCCATCACGCGCGGCATCGCCAACACGGGCCGCACCATCCGCCTCCCCGTCCACGCCGGCGACACGCTTGCGCGCCTGCAGAAGGCCCGCTCGCGCCTCGAGCTGAAGTTCGGTCGCCCCGCCACCCTGGCCGAGCTGGCCAAGGAAGTGGAGATGCCCGAGGACAAGGTCACCGAGGCCCTCCGCTTCGCGGCTGAGCCGCTGTCGCTGTCCGAGCCGCTGCGCGAGGACGGCGACGCCGAACTCGGCGACGTCGTCGAGGACCGTTCGGCCGAGCAGCCCTTCGAGGTCGCCGCCACCGCTCTCCTCCCCGAGGAGATCCAGCGCCTGCTCGCTCCGCTCGACGAGCGCGAGCGCGAGATCCTGCGCCTGCGCTTCGGTCTCGACGGCAAGGGCGAGCCGCGCACCCTCGAGGAGGTCGGCGAGCACTTCA
>RFZO01000101.1 GCA_009920715.1 Actinomycetota bacterium
CCAAGGGCTTCAGTCACATCCACGGCGGGCTCTTCAGGCTCTCCGGGCCGACCGATGCCGAGACCAGGGACAACGACAATCCTCTCCTCGCCCGTCTGCTGATTGATTACTCGGGCAAGGGGTACGCACCCCTCCTGCCGCTGATCGACTCGATCAATCGCTTCTAGGAGAAATGCCCGACAGGAGGCTGATGGCCTTGTCGACGGCACGACGGGCCTGCGCCACGACCCGCTCCTCGGGGGGCCTCGCTGTATCGCCCTTCTCGATGGCCTCCCGCAGCAGCGTCATCGATCGTTCACCGAGTGTCTCCCCGATGTTCTCCAGACGGGAGATGATGTCGTCGAGTGATGGGTCGCTCATGCACGCCACGGTACATTGGCCGCGCGTCACGAGTTTCACGGGATGAGTCCCATCCCCTAGCGTTGACACATGCCCCACGACGACCTTGCCCACGAATGGATCAGTTTCGAGGATCCTCGCGAGCATCGCACGTGGATGGTGGATGCCACGTTCTTCGTGTCGTCCTACAAGTGCATCTATGGCGAGGGCTGCAAGGGCATCCACGAGGAACCGACGCCCGGCCTGGCCCAGGGATGCTGCAGTTTCGGGGCGCACTTTCTGGACAAGGACGACCGTCGGTCCGTGACCAAGGCGGTGGCACGTCTCGAGCCTCGGCACTGGAAGAACCATTCGACGGCCCAGAAGAAGGGCTGGGTGGTGAAGGACGAGGACGGAGAGGAGAAGACCCGGGTCGTTGACGGTGCCTGCATCTTCCACAATCCTCCCGGGTTCGAGGGCGGGACCGGTTGTGCCTTCCACATCGCCGCCGTCGAGGCCGGTGAGCGCCACATGGACTGGAAGCCCGATGTGTGCTGGCAGGTTCCCCTCCGCCTCGAGGAGCACACCGAGGACTCTGGCCATGTCATCTCGACTCTGAGGGAGTGGAAGCGGCGCGACTGGGGCGAGGGCGGAAGCGATTTCGCGTGGTGGTGCACCGAGTCAACGGATGCATTCGTGGGCGGCGAACCCGCCTACTCCTATTTCCGCGACGAACTGACCGAACTGATGGGAGCCGAGGCCTACGGAATCCTGGTCGGCTACCTGGAGCGGCCGAGGGCCACCCCCCTTCCCCACCCTGCGGTTCGCGGCCGTCACGACAGCCGCAAGAAGAAGGCCAAGAAGGCGCGCGGCTAGGAGTTCTGCTTCTTGAAGGCCCGGCGGCGGTCCTCGAGCCCGAGCATCCTCTTGCGGATGCGGATCTTGGTGGGTGTCACCTCGACCAGTTCGTCGTCACCGATCCATTCGATGGCCGTCTCGAGGGTGTGCACCACCGGGGCGGCAAGCTTGACGCCGTCATCATGGCTGTGGGTCCGGATGTTGGTCTTCTCCTTGGCACGAACGGCGTTCACGACCATCTCCTCGCCCCGCGCACCCTCGCCGATGACCATGCCCTCGTAGACCTCCTCGCCGGGTGAGAGAAACAGCGTCCCGCGCAGCTGGAGGTTGTCGAGTGCGTAGGCAGTGGTGGTGCCGATCCGGTCGGCGATCATGGCGCCGCCGGTGCGGTGCGGCAGTTCGCCCGCCCACGGTGTCCACCCGGCGTGGTGCTGGTGCAGCAGTGCCGTGCCGCGGGTGGCGGTCATCAACATCGATCTGAAGCCGATCAGGCCGCGGGACGGGGCCTCGAAAGCCACGATCGTGCGGCCCGGGTCGCCCGGCCGCAGGTCGAGAATGCGACCCTTCCTCGGGGCGAGGGCCTGCGTGACGGTGCCCACGTGCTCGTCGGGAACGTCGCAGCTGCCCGCCTCGAGCGGCTCGTGCTTCTTGCCGTTGATGTCGCGCGTGATGACCTCGGGACGGCTGACCTGCAGCTCGAAACCCTCACGGCGCATGTTCTCGATGAGAACAGCCAGCTGCAGCTCGCCCCGGCCGGCAACGCTCATGATGTCAGCCGAATCCGTGTCGGCAATCTTGATCGACACGTTCCCGAGGATCTCCTTGTGGAGACGCTCACGGATGTGGCGGCTGGTCACGTACTTGCCTTCGCGTCCCGCGTACGGGGACGTGTTCACCCCGAAGCTCATCCGGATGACTGGTTCGTCGACCTCGAGGCGCGGCAGGGCGGCTGTGACGTCGGGGGCGCTGATGGTGTCCCCCACCTCCACCTCGGGGATGCCCGCAAGTACGAAGAGATCGCCGGCACGCACTTCGTCGACCTCGGTCCGGCCGATGCCGTCGAACACGCTGAGCTGCGCGATGCGCCGGCGCAGTGGGTTGCCGTCGGTCTCCTTGCCCCACAGTGCGACGTTGTCACCCTTGCGCATGATGCCGCTGTGCACCCGTCCGATGGCGAGGCGGCCGACGTAGTCAGATGCGTCGAGATTGGTGACGAGCGCCGTGAGGGGGGCGTCCTCGTCCATGGTCGGTGCGGGGACTGTCTCGAGAATGGTGTCCAGCAGGGCCGAGAGATCCGCGTCGGCGGCGGGCATGCCCACGCCCTTCATCGCGCGACCCTCGCGGGCCACGGCCGAGATGACGGGGAACGCGAGCTGGTCGTCACTCATGGCAAGATCGAGGAACAGCTGCTCCACCTCGGCCAGAACTTCTTCCGGCCGGGCATCCTGTCTGTCGACCTTGTTGATGACGAGCACGGTGGGGAGCCCGCGCCCGAGCGCCTTGGACAGCACGTACCGCGTCTGCGGGAGGGGTCCCTCCGCCGCGTCGACGAGAAGCACGATGCCGTCCACGAGCGCCAGGGCTCGCTCGACCTCACCGCCGAAGTCCGCGTGCCCCGGTGTGTCGACGAGGTTGACGAGCACGTCGCGCCAACGGACGCGGGCAGCCTTTGCGAGGATGGTGATGCCGCGCTCCCGCTCCTGGTCGTCGGAGTCCATGACACGGTCGACCACGGTCTGGTGCGAGGCGAACGTGCCCGTGGACTTGAGGAGGGCATCGACGAGGGTCGTCTTGCCGTGGTCGACGTGCGCGACAAGGGCGACGTTGCGGAGGGGGTTCTTCATTTTCTCGTTTTCGGGGGGATGACCGTGGGGTCAGTCTTCGTCGGACTCTTCGTCCTCGTCGTCGTCCTCGTCAACCCAGCCGTAACGTTCCGCGATCTCGGCGTACTCGTCATCCTCGGACTTGCTGGAGCGCGACGACTCGTTGAGCCCGAGATCGGACGCGGAAGGGCCGGCTTGTTTCAGTTTGCGCGCTTCCTCGAAACGGCGGTGGCGACCCTTTTTCACGGCCGGGCTCCAACATTCAGTGGCCCGTGGGCCTGTCAATACAACCCCAGCACTTTACCGTCCCGGTGAGACGGATTCGGGCAATTTGACTCAATCCCCTGCTTCCACAGGGACCATTCTCAAGCCCCCGGCCGCACCGTCGGCGCTGAAAGTGAGAGCCCTGCGCCCCCGAACGAGCAATTCCACATCGTGGCCGAGAATGTCGGCTCTCCACCCCGTCGCCAGACGAGCCCCCGGCACGGACGACAGCAATTCCACGATGTCCCGGCGGGCTCCGAGCAGGGCTGGGTCAAGGTCGCTCTGCCTCGCGAGTTCTGCCACCCACACCCCCACCAGGGTCACCGCCGGTCGCATGGTCTTGTCCAGGTCGTCGCCGTCCGCCGACGGGAAGTGAAGTTCGCCCTTCTCCGCGTCAGCGATTGCATCGTCGATTGCGTCGAGCACAGCCTCGCCCAGGGAACCGCGCGCCAGCCGACCATCGACACCGCGGCAAGCCCCGAGATCGTCGAGCGTGCGCGGGACCCGCTGGGCGATGCCGAGGAGCGCGATGTCGGAGAGGACGTGGCGCGGCGGGATGTCGAGATCCATCGCGCGGTTCTCCCTCCAGCAGGCGACATGTCTCGCCACCCAACGCGAACGCCCCTTGACCGTGCGGATGTCCTTCACCCGCAGCCACGCGTCCCACGGGTCGGTGGGCCCCACCGGGCGGGTGCGAAGCTCCTCGCACGCCTCTGCCGCCCAGTCGACCCGGCCTCTCGCCCGCAGCTGGTCGTCGATGATCTCCTTCATCGCCTCGAGATGGATGACATCCGACGCGGCATAGTTGCGCTGGTCGGCCGTCAACGGACGCCGGAGCCAGTCCGTGAGCCGGTCACCCTTCGGCACGTGCTCCCGCAGGAGCGACGCCGCCAGGTTCACGAGCGAAGGCGTGGAGTACCCGATGAAGCCCGCCGCCAGCTGGGTGTCGTAGATCCGAGAAGGGATGATGCCGCACGACTGTGTGAGAACGTCGAGGTCCTGCTGGGCCGCATGCAGCACCGCGAGGTCCGGACCGCCGAAGAGGGGCTCCAGCAGCCTGCAGTCCGCGGACAGTGGGTCGATGAGCACCGTGACCCCGCGTGCCCTGATCTGGACGAGCGCGAGCCTCGGGAAGTACGTCTTCTCACGGTGGAATTCGGTGTCGATCGAGTACATGCCGCAACCCACGGTCGAGGACACGAATTCCCTGAGTCCCGAGTCGGTGTCAATCCACTCGTGAGGCGTGGGCGCACTCGACTGGCCCGCCGGACCGCTTCCCCGGCGCAACTACTGCTCCCCCGGATCGACCTCGAGGTCGGCTGCGGTGTTGACGTTGCGCACAGCAACCGCCGGCACCGGGACCTCGAGCACGTCGAGCAGCACAGCAGCCCTGTGGACCGCGCGCTCGTTCCTCTTCCAGACTCCCTGGAGCGGTGCCAGGCATTCGCTCTTCGACCAGGCGGCACACAGCCAGTTGAGGCTCTCGACCACGGCACCGGTGATGAACGGCATGTCGCAGGACAGCACGACCACAGCATCGTGCGTCGCCGCCTTCAGGGACGTGATCAAGCCCCCGAGCGGCCCCTCGCCGGGGTAGGCGTCCTTCTTCCACGCTCCCTCGATTCCCTTGGCGCGCGACTGGGGACCCCCAACGAGCAGCACCTCGGCGGCCCCTGCATCACGCGCCGCCCTGGCCACCCTTGCGGCCATCGGCACGCCGTCGACGGGGAACGTCGCCTTGTCCTGGCCCATCCGGGAGGAATCACCGCCGATCAGGACAGCAACTGTGAACGGCGCGGCCGGCATGGTGTCAAGGCTACGGGGCTCGGGGCGCCTAAATTGCGGGCATGACGATTCTCGGCCTCACACTGGACATCGACTCGGCGAAGAACATCGCGAGCGGCATGTCGATCGGCTCCGTCGCTGTTGCCCTTGTCGCCTTCTGGTTGCTGAAGAACATGGTCATGCGGGTCGTCACCGTCGTGCTCCTGCTCGCGCTCGGCTTCGCCTCGTACTCGCAACGGGCCAACATCGTGGACTGTGCCGAGAAGATCCAGGCCGCAGCCGGTGTGGAGGCGACCACCTGTTCCTTCTTCGGGCAGACGGTGGAGATCCCGGCGGTCACCGGCGGCAACTGAGCGTCGTCGCCGTCAGCGCAGCAACGGCAGGATCAGCTGTTCCACGAACTCGGCCGGATGGCTGTTCGGTGCGTTGTGACCCGCACCCTCGATCACGACGTGCTCACCGCGGGGCAGTTCGGCGGCAATCCTGGCCATCCCGGTTGTGTGGTGTGCCGATGCGCGCGAGCCGTTCGCACAGATGACCCGCTGGGCGATGTCCGCCGCGGACCACGGCGCTGACCCGCGCAGAAGACTGAGCTCGGACTGGAGTGCGTGGCCCTCACGCCGCCGTTCGGCGCGGGTCTTTCCGGGGAGGCCCTCCCATGCGGCGTCCCCGATGAGCCTGCGCATGAACGCCTCTGCGGCATCCTCGGGAGACGACTGGGCTGCCGCACCGCCCGCAGTGTTCGGGGGCCACCATGGCTGCCAGCTCATGGGGGTTTCGTAGATGGCGGCCGCCTCCACCCGGGCTCCCAGCCGGACGGCAGCGGCGAGCGCGACGTTTCCCCCGTAGCTGTGTCCCACCACCACTGCCGGCCTGCCAGCCAGCAGTTCCTCGAGGTCGTCCACCTGGTCGTTCACCGTGAACGGGCCCGGGTGGGGCCATGACCTGCCGTAGCCGCGCCTGTCGTAGCGCAGGACCCTGCAGTGGGGCTGGAGGAGACGCGCCACCCTCGCGAATCCGGCTGACCGGTCGAGTGACCCGTGGATAAGGACCACCAGTCGCCCACCGGCCGTTCCGGATTCCTCTGCATGGATGAGTGCCGAAGGGGTCCCCACATGGTTATCTAATCACCGTGGAACTGATTCTCGTGAGGCACGCACTCCCCGTCCGCCGGGAGAACACCGACGGACCAGCCGACCCCGAACTGTCGGCTGACGGAATCCTGCAGGCTGGGCACTTCGCCGAGTATCTGTCCCTGGAGCACATCGACGCGATCTACTCGAGCCCGATGCGCCGCGCGGTGCAGACAGCCGAGCCACTCGCCGCGCGGAAGGGGCTCGGCATCACCGTCGTCCCGGGGGTTGCCGAATGGGACCAGAACTCCACCGAGTACATCCCCGTGGAGGAACTGAAGGCGGCGAACGACCCGAGATGGAGGGAGATGATCGACGGCGGATGGACCTCTGACGAGATGCCGGAGGAGTTCCACGAGCGCGTCATCACGTCGGTGGAGGCGATCATCAAGGACAACCCCGGCGGAAAGGTCGTGGTCACCTGCCACGGTGGAGTCATCAACGAGTACCTCGCCCACGTTCTCGGCCTGGCCGGCAACCAGTTCTTCTACCCGAACTACACGTCGATCCACCGTGTCGCCGCCTCGAGCAAGGGGCACCGCAGCATCCTCTCGGTGAACGAGAGCGGTCACCTGCGCGGAACCGGCCTGCCTGTGGGGTTGTTCCATGGCTGACGCGATGACGGACGATCTCCTCGCGTGGCTGGATGCCTGTCCCACCCCGTTCCATGCGGCACGCAGGGCGGCCGACGAACTTGTTGCCGCGGGGTTTTCCCCCGTGCAGGAGCTGGCGAATGGTGTGACCGCGCGCGGGGTGATGGTCAGGGACGGCTCGGTGGTCGCATGGGTGAGGTCACCGGGAGCCAGGTCCTTCCGTGTGCTCGGGGCTCACACGGACAGCCCCAACCTCCGCATCCAGCCCAATCCCTCGTTCTCCCAGGCGGGGTGGGACCAGTTGGGGGTGGAGATCTACGGCGGAGTCCTTCTCAACTCGTGGCTGGACAGGGACCTCGGTGTCGCCGGTCGTGTCATCGACCGTGACGGCGGAGAGACCCTCTTCTGCCACCGCTCGCCTCTGGCCCGCGTGCCGCAGCTGGCGATACATCTCGACCGCGAGATCGGTGAGCGCGGTTTGCACCAAGCTTTGTGTCATTGATTTGCTCTTGCAATT
>RFZO01000102.1 GCA_009920715.1 Actinomycetota bacterium
CCTGGACGAGTGGTTCAGCGGTCACGGCGGGGACGAGGGCGAGGCGACGTGGGGCGACTGGGTCGCCATCTCCCCGGTCAAGAAGAAGGTGGAGGTCGAGCACGCCGACGGCACCGTGAAGGAGAAGACCGTCAAGCCTGGCGACATCGTCGGTCCGTGCGGGGTGTCCGACGACCCGAACTGGAAGTCCGTCACCCGCGACGGCAAGGACCCGCTGAAGTGTATGCCCCGGCAGAAGGCGCACGACACGCCCCGCAGCGAGCGGGCCGACCTGGCCCGCGAGAAGATGCGGGCCGAGCGGGACGAGGGCAACAGGGGCAAGAAACCGACACGCACGCCCACCTTCGACAAGAAGGCCGGCGACAACGAACCGACCGACCCCGACCTGTGGGAGGAGTCGAAGGACGAGGCCCGCAAGCGGTACACCAAGTGGCCGTCGGCCTATGCGGTCGGACACGCCCTGAAGCTCTACAAGGACGAGGGCGGCGGGTGGCGCAAGAAGAAGGCCGAGTACGACATGCCCCGCAAGTTCGACCGTGCCCACTGCGAGTCCAAGACCTGCGACGAGATGGGGTTCTCCGAGAAGGCATCGTGCCGACCCTACAAGGACTGCTACCGTGGGAAGAAGGCGTCGGTCGGCGAACACACGCTCCCGAAGCTGCCCTACGCATACGACGCCCTTGAACCGCACATCTCCGAGGAGACGCTGCGGCTCCACCACGACAAGCACCACAAGGCGTACGTGGACGGCCTGAACGAGGCCGAGCGGGCACTCGCCGCCGCCAGGAGGGATGGCGACTACGCGGCCATCCAGGGCATCAACGCGGCGATGCAGTTCAACGCGGGCGGACACGCCCTACACACGTTGTACTGGCCGTCGCTGACCCCCGACTACTCCGACCCGTCCGACGCCCTGGTCGCTGCCATCGAGGCGGACTTCGGGTCGTGGGGGGCGTTCAGGGCGCAGTTGAAGGAGTCCACCGTGAAGACCCGAGGGTCGGGATGGGGCGTCCTGGTGTGGACCCCGTCTGGGATGCGGGTCGTGACGGTGATGAACCACGAGAACGGGGTCCTGTGGGACGGCGTGCCGCTGCTCCCCATCGACGCGTGGGAGCACGCCTACTACATCGACTACCAGAACGACCGTGCGGCACACTTCGACGCGGTGTTCGACAACCTGGTCGACTGGGCCGAGGTTGAACGCCGTCTCGACGATGTGCGGGCCACGCCCCGCACCGCCTCGTACCAGATGCGCCACCAGCCGTCGAAGGACGGTCCCCCGGCGCACGACCTCGCCGGGCAGGAGTACGACTTCTCGATGCCTCCCGATGTGCTGACGCACCCCGAGCGGTACACGGGGTTCCGTCAACACCTGCGGTCGTTCTGGCCCGCCCTGGTGGCCGCGCAGGGGAACCCGTCGGCGAGGGTCACCATCTACCGGGCGTTGCCGTCGGGGCGCACCACGTTCGACACGGGCAACTGGGTGACGATGTCCCTGGGGTACGCGCGGCAGCACCTCGAATCGAACGTGGACGGCGGACACATCGTGGCCGCCACCGTGCCCGCCCACACGGTCGTGTTCGCGGGCGACGACCTGATGGAGTGGGGGTACTGGGGTCCGCCGGTCGAGGGCCGGGTCGTGGGCGGCCGGACGGCCGCCCGTCCCATCCGGATCGACCGTGCAAAGGTGGACGACTTGGCCCGACGAATCGTCGATCAACTTCGGCAGTTGGGGGCTGGTCGGGAGTCGGAACTGGTGGGGGTCAACGAGGCCCTACTCGAGGATGCGTTCACGGGGGTGACCGTGGACGGGCAGCACAAGTCTGTCCTGGTCTTGGTGTCGTCAAATGTCCGTGGCGGTGACACGCCGTTCGTGTCTGGGGGTGGGTTCGGGAAGGTGACGGGAGGCCCGTACAAGGGGGCACCCGTCATCATCGTCCAACTGGACGGTCGCAGCACTTGGGCGTCCGTCGGGACATACGCGAGAATAGGGAAGTACTTGGTGGGCCTGCTCATGCACGAAATCACCCACGCCCTCGACATGATCCGAACGACCGAAGGTAGACCATCGTACTACCGCAGCGAGACGCCCAACACCGGTGGGTACATCCCGACATCCGACGAAGTAAACCCGGTCGCGTACTACAACGACCCCCACGAGGTACGGGCGTACATGCGCCAGGTGTACGAGGAGCTCCGCCCATACGTCCACGGGGCCATGCAGAATGACTGGGGACGCACCCGTGGGCTGGGCACCACCGTAACCAAGTTACTGGGTCTAAGTCGTTCCTGGAAGCAGATCAGACCCCACTTGAACCGCAAGAGCCGGAACACCATCCTGAAGGGGGTGTTGACCGCGTTTGAGGATGACCTCAAGAACGGTGTGGGGGACACGGGACGGACCGCCGCACGCCGCGAGGTCGACTGCCACCTCGACTACTACGGCCTGGACGATCTCGTCCGGGGCGGGTCGGCGACGCTGTACCACGGGACGACGGCATCGTTCCATCGGTTCGACGCGGCGTACATCCGACACGAACTCATCAACCAGTTCTACAAGGCCCCCGGCATCTTCCTGACCCCGAAGCAGGGTGTCGCTGCGGAGTACTCGACGGCGGCTCGGAACAAGCTCCTGCCCGCGTCGGTCGTGGACGACCTGTCCCGCATCAACCGTGGGGCGGGCGAGGTCATGCGGCGGCTGGTCACGCAGGGTCACGACGCATGGGACGGCCTGTTCGAGGACGCGGTGGCGCAGTTCCCCGACGCGGCGACGCCGGTGGCGGCACTCGAGATGGTGACGGGGGGCGTGGACCCGAACACGATCATGGACATCGCGGGGTACGTCACGGGGACGAAGTTCGGGGACGTCCCGGATACGAACTCACTGTTCGACCTGTGGGGCATGACCCCGACGGGGACTCCCGAGCACGTGTTCGCGGACATGGAGTCGGTCGGCCTGGACACGGACGCGTACCGTCCGAAGGTCTACACGGTCTCCGTGTCGGGACTCGAGCGGGTGCTCGTGACGAAGTCGCAGTCGGAGGCCTCGCGGGCGCATAGGCAGGGGTACGACGCGGTGGTGTTCTGCGGTGCCGACCTGGTGGACGGCGTGCCCGAGGTCGTGGTGTTCGACCCGTCGCGGGTGCGGATCACGAAGGTCGATGTCGTGCGCTACGAACCCCCGTCTGACGACGACTTGAACCCGTACTACAACGCAGACTGATGCACCAGCACCTCTCGGACCAGACCGTACACCGTCCCTATACGATGTAGGAATTGAGAAATCCGATGCCCTCCAGGGTGGCGGAACGCACGCGACGCACGATGCCAGGGATGTCGCCCTTTAGGTGTACTTCCCGATGACACAGGATGAGGTCGTAGTCCTCGCGGCGGAATCGATGGGACAACTGGATGGTCCGCACGCCCCACTCCGACTCGACCGTCCCCCAGGGTCGGCTCGGGTCACCCCGCACGACGGGGATGCGGACGCACACGCGGCCGACCTCGCGCACGGGGACGTAGAGGACGCGGTACCTCGTCCAGGTCGCGAGTTCCTCCATCGCGCCCATGCCGAGGAGTTCCTCGGCGACGGCCTTGACCATGTGGGCGCGGTCGCCGATGCTGTCCGGGTCGTAGGGCGGGGGTCGCATCATTTCCAACACAGCTCCGCGCACACCTGGTTCCCGGCCTTCGAGGTGAAGGTGGGGGCACCACACCGATTACACCGGGGGGCGGAGTTGGCGTCCCCCCACACCGTGCGGGCGCGGGCCACGACGCGACCGACGATGGCATCGACCTCCCCGACGCGGTTGACGCGGGTGGTCTTGAGGATGCCGCGGTCGGTGCCGTCCTTCGCGCGGTACACCGCGCAGACGCGGATGGCATCGTCGCCGACATCGCGGGTCAGGCCGCTCGAACGGTCAACGGATGTCCACACCTGGACGCGGACGCCCTTGGGGTGGGGTCGGTAGAGGACGCGCTCACCGGACCTCTCGTCGTACTCCTCCATAAAGGAATGGTTGGTGAGGGCATTCAAGATGCCCTCGGCGAGGGCGCGGCGGGAGGCGGGGCTGTGGGGGTCGTACTGCATGTCGGGTTCCCTCCGTTCCGTTAGGTCAGTAGATGCCGCGGGACTCTTCCCAAGAAATCTCTGCGGCGAGTTCGTCCAGTTCGCTGGCGAGGTCGTCGGCGGCGGCGTCCCACTCGGCGGCGGTGCGCTCGCGCCAGTTGGTCCAGCGGGGCTTGATGTTGCGGACCTCCTTGTGGAGGTCGACGTACCCCTCCCAGGCGAGGTACTGGTCGAGTTCGTCGCCGGTGTTGACACTGAGGGCGGCCCAGTGGGCGGCGTCCTCCGTGAGGCGTCCGATGAGGACGACGCCGTTGAGGGCGTCGGCGGCGGCGATGCGGGCGTCGAGCTCGGCGTTGATGGCGCGGGCGCGTTCTGAGGCGGTGGTCATCGGGTCCTCCGTGGGGGGTTCGCCTGGGATACACCGATGGTCGTCAGGGTTGGACCATCCTCGACGGTTGATTTCCTATCGTCCGTGGATGGTCATCCGAGGATCCCGAACATGCCCCGCCCCCTTCACGAAATCGCCCGCGAGATTCGTTCCGATTGAAAGCCCGTGGACTACGCCGCGAAGCCCTATCTCGAGGCCATGATGAACCTCGACAGCGTCAACGGCCAGTACGGGGCGGACAACGGTCGGCACATCGTCAGCTACTTCCTGTCGAACTCGGGCAAGTGGAAGGGCGACGTTGCGACGCGAGTGAAGGCAGAACTGAAGCAGATGGTCGGTCGCCGCGCGTCCGCCGCGCGATTGTCGCGCTCCTCAACGAGCTCGCCCCGTTCAACGACTACCTGGGTGAGAAGGACGTCGCGGCGCGGTTCCGCCTGCTGGCGAAGGACCTCGCGACCCGTGGGTGACCGTCGGTTGGTGACGGCCCTATACCAGCGGCGCGGTAGGGTCGAACTGACACCTCCGGGAAGCCTATGACTAACACCACCAACCGTAGGACGACATGAGCACCGCCAACCGCTACTACGCGGGGACGACGGTCTCCCGCTACCTATCCCCGGACGGTCGTGCGTGGGCCGGGGTCCTGTTCCAATCAGGGAAGCCCGTACTCGACGCCGAGCTGCAGCTCGAGCAGGACGCCGCAGGGAACCTGGTCGACCAGGTCCAGTCGGCGTACCTGCCGTCCGGCTTCCTGCGACCCCAGGGCGGGGTCGGCGGTTCGGGCGACTACATCACCATCCCGCCCCCCACGACCGACGCGTTCGACCTGGCGGCGGCGACGGCGATGGTCGCGGGGTACCCCGTGCGGGTCGAGTTCGCCAACACGGCGACCCCGAACCGCAACCGCGTCATCCTGTCCCCGCCCCCCGTCCTCGGCGGTGCGCCGCCCGACGTGAAGCGGACGGACTTCGTGTTCCTCGAGATGTGGCTGGCGCTGGTCGCCCCGTCCCCCCGCGCGTCGGGCACGGTGACGGTGCTGCCCGCACTCCCGGCCCCCGGCGACACGGTGGTGTTGAACGGGCTGCCCCTGACGGCGGTCGCCGCCGCCCCGGCGGTCGACCAGTTCCTCATCGGCGGCGACGAGTTCACGACGGCGGCGAACATCGCGTCCGCCATCAACAACCCGGCCAACTCGTTCTCGACCTTCGTGTCGGCGTCGAGTGGCGGCACGGACACGGTGACGGTCAAGGCCGTCGTCCCCGGTGCGGCGGGCAACCTCATCACCCTGTCCACGACGGGCGGTGCCATGGTCCCGTCGGGCGCAACGCTCGCGGGTGGTGCGGACCGCCCGAACAAGCCGACGCAGGACACCATCTTCCGTAACGGGTGCGTACAGGCCCCCGGTCCGGTGAACCTCCCCGACGACCTCGCCGACCCCGTCATTGACGCGGAGACGACGCAGCGCGTCCAGATCCAGTGGCGCTTCCGCGTCACGGGTCAGTCCGAGGCGGTCAACTTCAAGACCCAGCCGTTCGGGTTCGAGAACCTGAACGTGCGGGCGCAGGGCTCCCAGGGCGCACCCGTCGTCGGTTACCCGTTCGTCTCCGCCGACACCACATCGGTGGTCGGCGGGAGCTCTGCGGTCGCGTACGGTCGCCGGGACGGCGGCCTGTGGGTCGCGGGCGACGGGACGTCGGGTTCGGCCGCCGCCCTCGGCACGGCGGACGGGTTCGTGTACGCCATCCCCGTCGCGATGGTGTTCCGCCGCAACGACGCCTACCTGGGCGGTGCGGGTGTCGGATTCGACCCGCTGAACAACACGAACGGCGCACTGCCGTACGGGCATGGCCCGTTCGTCAACCCCGCCGTGGGGGTCATCCCCCCGAACGCATCCGACCGTCCCGACGGACTGTTTTGCGACGTCATTGTGCAGGGCGACATCCTCGACCTCCGTCGGTCGGTGGTGCCCACGGGGATTGACCTGACGGCGGAGCTATCCCGCCAGGTGCAGGCACTCCTCGACGGCCAGAACCGCACGTGGGCGGTGGACGGCGGCGACAAGAACGTGCTGGGTGCGGGGTCGGGCGACGTGTCCACCCGGTACCTCGTGTGCAACCAGATCGGCCGCGACAACGCGCACGGCGGGGCCATCCCCACGTCGGGCGACACGACGCGGGGCACGACCATCCGCAACTTCGACCACGTCGCGCGCCGGTTCGGGGCGCAGCAGGTCGTCGAGCGGTTCGTCGTCGAGGTGCGTCCCGGGTACACCCCCGTCCCGTCGGGCACCGACCCGGTCGGACACCCCGGCGCATACAACATGCAGGCGAACGTCGGGTACGCGGGGTGGGCCGACAGCGATGTCATCCACATCGACCTGACCCAGTTGAACGCCACCTCGCTCGGGTCGTTCGACCCGACGACGAACACCTACGCCGGGTTCGTGGGTTCCCGCCTGGGCGCCTGCCGGTTGATACCGCTTGAGGACCTTGCGGCCCATGTTGAGCATCCGGATGAGTTTCGTCGGGAATTGAAGGCGCTGGATGTTCCACCCGGCGCGCACCATCCGGTGGCGCTCGGACCGTTGGTGCGGGACCGCGAGTTGGTTCTGCCCGACTTCCGCGCCGCCAAGGCGGCCATGTCCCTGCCGGTGAAGGTGGCGCTGCCCGGTCCCTACCTGCTGGCCAGAACCCTTTGGCTCGATTGCCTTTTGGAACGGCATTACCGCGACCGCGAGACCTTGGCCAACGATGTCTGCCAGGTTCTCCGCGATGAGGCGGCCCACCTGCTTGCCGAGGGCGCGGCGATCGTGCAGTTCGACGAACCCGTGCT
>RFZO01000103.1 GCA_009920715.1 Actinomycetota bacterium
ACACGCGCCGCGACCAGGGCGGCGACGACGTGGGCGATCTCGGCGGCGGGCTTCTTCTTTCCGTACTCCATCTCCGTGATGTTCCACGGGACGGTCCAGTCGTACCCCGCCTCGATGTCGCACGTCAGGGGGACGCGCCAGGGCATCTTCTCGATGACGCGGCGGAGCATGGTGTACTTGATGACGGGGAGGGCCTCGGCGACAATGTCCTCGTCGATCTCGAACACGAGCTCGTCGTGGATGGTGATGATCATGCGGACGCGGTCGAGCCACCCGCGCCGCTTGCACTCGACATAGATGAGGCCCATCGCAAACTTCATGATGTCCGCGCCTGTACCCTGTACTGGTCCGTTCACAGCGTTGCGTTCGGCCTTGGCACGGAACCCGTCCATGGCCGAGTCGATGTCAGGCAGGGGATACCGACGATTGAACGCAGTGAGGACGTGCTTCGTTTGACGGGCGTACTCGTGCTGTTGTTTCCACCACCCGTGAAGGGTCTTGTATGTCCCATCGAACTGACGTTTGACGCGCCACCCTTCTTCCTTCGAGCACCCGGTGGCCCACTGCACCGCCGCACCGCCACCACCGTAGCACAGACCGAAGTTGACGCCCTTGGCCTCTTTGCGCCGTTGCTTGAACATCTCCTTGTCGGCCTTGATGCCCTCGCCGTACACGGCCAAGGCGGTCAGCGTGTGGAGGTCCCCGATCTTGTCCGACCCGCAAGTGGGGCAAAACGGGGGCGGAGGTTCGGGGGGAGGCGGGATGGTAGCCCCACGGTCGAACTCGTGGTTGCATCCGCTACAACGGAAGAACTCGCGAACCCACATGGGTTCGCCCGACAGGTTGGTGACGACGCGAAGTTCCTCACCCGAGTAGTCGATGGCGAACAGGATGCGACCTTTCTGTACGCGGATGCACTCGCGGAGACGGGTCGAGCATTCGGGGCGACGGGGGTCGTACCCGGCGGGGATGGACTGGAGGTTCCACGGGATGGTGCCGGTGAACCCCGCGCGACCTTCGCGTCCAGGGGTCGAGAACCGTCCCGTATCCACCTTGAACGCCTCGAAGTTGACCTTGATGCGGCAATCGGGCGACCGCGACAGGTCGGTGTACTCGTACAGGGGCATGAGGTTCGACGCGATGGCCTTGGCGACCTCACGGAACCGCTTGACCTTCCCTACGAACGGGAAGTCCTCGCCGGCCTCCTCGACGACGCGGTCGAGTTCGTCGGCGGACGTCTGAATCTGCCCCGACTTTTCAGTAACCTTCAGGCCCGCGACACCGAGTTCCCGCAACAGTAGGCCGAGTTCCTCGGGTTTCAGGACATCGTAAATGGTGGGAAAATCGACATCCTCTGGAAGTTTCTTTTCGGTCAGTCCCGGTACGCGCTTGCGGAGGGTCTTGACCCGCAACCCACCCTTCCCATCCATCTCGACAGGGTCCAGGTTCCGAAGGTCAGCAGCGGCACGGGCATTGTCCACCCGCTCCATGATGCCCGGCACGACCACATCGGTGTCGAACTTCAGGTGGGGGTCGGTCTCGAGGATGCGGAAGTAGCCAGGGGTGATGTCGCGCCCCAGTGCCTTGGACGCCTCGCCGTACACGTCGCGGAGGGCGGGGAACCACTCGCGTTGGCCTAACCGAATGAGCTCAGCAACCTTGTCCCGGTCAATGGGGATGCGTAGCCGTTCCATCCACCGAGTCGCGGCGACGCACAGCTTCTCGATGCGGTACAACGGCAACTGGGTCGGCATCCCATCGCGGGGTTCGATGGCCCCTGCGTAGATCTTCTTCTTCAGGCGATATGTGCAGATGGCATCGGAGCAGGCGTACCACAATGCCGGTTGCCAGTCGGGGTCCAGGACGCCGAAGTTCTTGCCGTGTGCGGCGATCTCGTCGTGGGTGAACAGTTCGTCGAGCTCGATCATCTCCATGTCGAGTTCGGTCTTCGACAGGTGCTTCAGGCCCTTGTTGCGCTCGCGGCTGTTCCGCAGGTACGCCAGGATGAGCGTACACTCCCACTGGGCGGGCTTGTCCCATTCGCCGAGCGGGGCACCCCACCCGTTGAACTGGAGGAACTCCTGGTCGAACTTGGCGTTGTGGAACACGGCGACGGCGTTCGACGACGTGAGCCGCGACATCTCGCGGTGGAACACCGTGGGCGACACGCACCGGCCTGGGTGGTTGATGTGCAGGACGGGGACGTAGTAGCCCTTGACCCCGTCGGGGGACAGGCACGCCCCGACGATGCGGTCGACGGTGCGCCCGTCGATGACGCGGTTGTCCAACCCCGTGGTCTCGAGGTCGAGGGCGTACTCCCCGGCGGCGATGCACTCGTCGACGACGGCGGCGAGCATGTCCTCCGTCACGAGCGTCATGATGCAGCCGTCCATCCACGGCTTGCGCGCTACATGCGGCCTCGCCGCAGCATCAAGGGAGTCGAAGAAGTCCATCTGTTCCGCCTATGGTTGTCAGGACGTCGGCCTCGCCGGTCCCGTCGTAGTTGATACATACCCCCAGGACGGGCTGCCAGACCCCGTCACAGGAGGACGAACTCAGACCCCGACACGACGACGACGTGCCTGCCGGCGCGGAGGTCGAGGAGCACCGTGGTGACCACCGACGCGACCTCGACGGGGAGGTCCGGGGGCTCGAAGCAATCGGGCATCTTCGCTCCTGGGACGCAGGCGGGGGATGCGCCCACGCACTGCCCGCCGTCGGACAGGGCGCACGGGACGCGTATCCGCCGGGCCACCGCGTGCGGGTGCGGCCCGAGGCTGCGGACGAGCGGGGTCGCGTACCCGTGGACGGCGTGGGACACGGCCTCCCCGTCCACCTCTCGAACCAGCGACTCCCACGGCGTCCCGCGCAGGCACGCCGCGACGCCCCACGGGTCGTGTGGTCTCGGGATGACGACCGACAGGAGCACGGGACCCTGCTCGTGGTCGGCCAGGTCGATGCGGCGGAACCCGTCACCCATCGGCGTCGATCCCCAGGGCGGTGCGGGCGGCACCGCGAATGGATGCCATATTGGATGCGGCCCGGTCATCCGGCCATGATTCGTTCGACACCCCGTGCCGCACCCGGTCGAACTCGGACCACAGGCGGAGGGTGACGTCCAGCGACAATGACCGGGAAGCCGTCACCCGTCTGAGGAACTTGTCGGTGCGTTCCGACTCCTCGTCGAATGTTGCGGGCTTGATGGCCAGTGCATCTGCGATGCTTTCGGGGCGGTCGTCTTCGGCGTCGTCATTGGCGTCATACGGCAACGGAGGTAGGGCGTATCGCGCCTCTAACTTGTCCAATGCCTCGTTGAACTTCAGGCCTTCCTTTTCCATCGCAAAGGCGATGGAGTCACGGGCACGACCACATGCGAAGCAGTAGGTCGAGTTCGACGATGGGTACAACCGGCCCGATGCCTTGCCATCACGCCCATCGCCGTGGAGGTCGCACGAATACTGTTGCTCGCGATCCCCTCCGTCAGGGTTGATGGCGTACCCGTAGTCGTACAACACGCGGGCCATGACAACAGTGGACCGGATGCGGTCTGCCCTGCGCCTCGATTTCCCACCTTTCGCCACCCGACACCTCACCGGACGGTCCGACCTTACCCCACGGCGGTGTATCCTATTCCCCGGCGGGGTATCCTAGCCCCCGCCGGGGTAACCAAACCCCCAGGAGGTATGCGATGATAGAAGTACTGGTACGGGATCGGTGCCCCGCCGCCGTCCCCCGCGCGGAGGCCATGGTCTCCGTGCTGCGCGAGATGCCTGGCCCCCGCCTCGTCGAGGCCCAGGCCTGGTACGAGGATGCCTGCTGGGCGCGGGCCGCCCTCGAGCAAGGCGTGTCCGACCTGCCCAACATGCCGGCGGTCGTCGCCGCCCGGATGTCCGCCCCGCTGGTCGCGGACGAACCGGCAGGGCTCCACGGGCTGCGGGTCGCGCGCGACTGCGCGCCGGTGCGGATGGTCTACCTGCTGTACATCGCGGCGAAGTTGCGGATGGGCGACCACCCGAAGCCGCTGCCGAAGACGGCGGCGCGGGTTGAACGGGCGAAGGTCGCAGAATGGAACATCGCCGTGTCGCGGTGCGGTGCGATGCTGTACGGCCTGGGCGCGTGCGAGGCCTATATGGAGGCGGCAGTCAGGCCGCCTCCGTGGCGGTGACCCGTCAGCGGCGGCGGGCCAGTCGGACGGGGACACCGAACGCCTGGTTCCACTCGGCCATCGACAACTGCGTGCTGACGTCGATGACAAGATAGACCAGCTTCTTTTCTTCGGGGGTGAGGCTCGTCACGGCTTTTTCGGGGGCGTAGATGAGGTCGTGGGACAGTGCTGCCTCGGCGGCGTTGACGCTCGTCTTCAGTTGGAACTCGAACACGAGCCAACCCTCGGACAGGTTGTAGTTGATGGCGTTGTAGCCCCCGCCCTTGAGGTAGTAGTTCTTCTTGTCGAGGATTGCAAACTTCTCCTGCGAGATGCGGGCGACGTTCGCCATCTGCGGGATGGTGTCGGCCACGATCCGAACACCCACGAGGTCCTTGAACCGGTAGAACGGGGTGGGGGTGCCCTCGCGGGCCTGCTTGCCCCAGCAGGACTTGGCTGCTTTGATGCGATGTTCGAGCCGTCCGATACCGGACAGTTCAGTCACGATGATCTGGTATTTGGCCGAGATCTCCTGGATGCACGCGGCGAACGCGCGGTTGAACATGAGCTTGTCGTTGATGACCGCGGACGCCACCGACGCGGTCGGGATGTTGAGTGCGCCTGCGATGATGCGCTCCATGTGGCGGGCCTGCACCTCGACGGCGCGGTCGACGGTCTTCGGGAATTCCTGGACAAAGGCGGCGTAGTCCTCCACCTTCGGGAGGAGTTTGGCCTCGGCGCGCAGTGCCCTATGGAGAATTTGTTCCCCGTACGAATTGAGGGTGCTGATGTTCTCGGATAGGGCGGCGATGTTCACACCCCGCTGGGCCGCCTCTCGAAGGTCGACGAGGCGAGCGATGAGCTCAGGCGTCGCCATGCCGGGCAGTGCCTTACCCACGGCGTCCAGTCGGCGGACGAGACCGATGGTGAAGTCGATGGCCTTGAGGTACTTGGCCTTTGCGGTGAGGGTGCGGCTGGCGGTGAGCCAGGCATCGGCGACGCGGACGTGGTTCGTGGACATGACACCTCGGGCCAATGGGCAAATTACCGAAGGTTGGTACGGTGCTGCTGTGCCAGCAGCACCGACATGATAGTGTGCCGGGCACACCCCGCAAGGTCGCTTCCCTTCGGGGAAACTAATGAGCCCTCACCGTTGGGCCGGAGTCTTACTGCCGGGGGATCTCCATTGGGGGACACTGGCACAGGCTCGAACTTGGTGCCTACCTCACTTCCGTAGTGGTTAGGTTTAGGTAGGTTTCAAGGAACGGTGCCGTCACTGACCGGAGTTGGAGGACCGAAGTGCCCGCAGGGCGGACGCGACGACCTGGCGGGATCGCTCGCGGGACACCCCGTACAGGTCCCCCATATCCTGGTACGTCTCCCCGAGGGCGAACAGGCTGAGCATCGTGCGGTCGCGGTCGTTCAGGTTCGGACACCGTTCCAGTGCCCGCCACAGCCCCGAACGCAGCGCCGCGTCCTCGGGGTCGTCCGCCGACCCGTCCGCGATGGTGTCCCCCACGGTCGGTCCGTCCGCGTCGTCGGCGGATACGGGGGCGTCGAACGACATCACAGACGTAGGGAGCATCCGCACGGCGGCCACGGAACCGGCCCCCAGGTCCAGCACCTCCTCCGTCTCGTCGTCGGTCAGGGGGATGGGTGACGTCGCCTCGATGCGCCGCAGCCGTCGGATGGCCACCGCCACGTTGCCCGGCACGGCGAGGGCGTACTCGTTGGAGTTGATGGCTCGGTCGATGGTTGCCCGCACCCAGTAGGTGGCGTACGTGGCGAAGCTGATGCCCCGGTCGGGGTCGAACTTGTTGACGGCCTTCATCAGGCCGATGGCCCCCTCCTGCAGGCGGTCGTGCAGGGTCAACGTGCCGTCGGGGTACTTGCGGGCGAGCAGCAGCACCAGCCGCATGTTGCCCTCGACCATAATGGCGCGGGCGCGTTCGGCATCGGGGCCTCCGGCGACGACGGTGCGGGCGAGGGCGGCGTTGTCCTCCCGCCTCAGGGGCGGTGTGCGGCGGATGCCACGGACGATGGGGTCGTCGTCCAGGTTGCGGGGGTGTGCCACCGTCACACCTCCAGGACGAGATCGTCCAGGAACCCCGTCTTCGGCTCGGACGGGTACCCGAACGGGTTGGCGACCATGCGGACGCCGTCGACGACCACGTCGGTGTGGTCGTGTGTGTGTCCGAACACCCACGCCCGCGCACCCGTAGCAGCGACCAGCGCCTCGTCCCCGCCGACGAAGAACCGGTTGATCTCCGACCCGCGCCACCGTGGGGCGACGGCGGCGTAGCACGGGAGGTGGTGCGTCACGACGACGTCCGCCCGCGCCGACTCGAGGAACCGACGGGTGCGGCGGTTCTCCTCGTAGGCCGTGGTGTCCAGGTTTCGGACGGCGCGGAAGTCGTACATCATGTGCCGGTACGCGTCGTTCATCGGGTCGTGTGGGAACCACAGCGTCGCCCCCGCCACCCGTGCATCCCCCACCTCGACGACGGTGTTGTCGAGGTGTACGAGGTTCCGGATGGTCGTCGAGGCGTGTCGGAGGGTCTCTCGGACCGCCTCGACGTCCGACCCGTAGTGTTCGTGGTTGCCCGTGACGTACAGCACGGGCGTGTCGGCGAACCGACCGCACAGCACCTTCAGGAAGGACAGGTAGTTGCGGTTGTCCCCGACGTCCCCGGCCAGCAGAATGGCGTCGCACGGCACGGCGGGGAGGGACTCGACGAACGAACGACCCCAGTCCCGGTGGAATTCGGAGTGAACGTCGCTGAGTACCCTGAACCTTGTCATGCTGAACCCGTGTCTATGGTCGATTTACCCGAACTTGACGATGAGGGCGGTGGGGGACACGTACACGGGGAATGACTGTCCGGGGGTGAACACCGTCCCGTTGGCCCCGTACGACGCGAACGCGACCCGGCCGCGTCCCGCCCACAGGTGGTACGGGGTCGATGTCGGGGTCGGGTCCAGGGTGATGCGGGCCTCGTCCTTCGTGAACGTGATGTGGACGGGGTCGGTGCCGATGCGGATGGTGCGGCCCGTCGCGTGGACGAAGAACTCGAACGCGGAGCGGGGGACGACGCAGCGGCGGTCGGCCCTCACGAC
>RFZO01000104.1 GCA_009920715.1 Actinomycetota bacterium
CGTGAACTCGGTGAGTACGGCTTCGAGGAGTTCCTGGAGATCAAGAGCCTCCAGATGTGAGCGCATGACGGAGCAACGACCCGACCAGAACCCCCGGTGCCCGAGGCGCCGGGGGTTCTGCCTTCTCCGGCAATTTCCCATTCCCTGGCCAAATCAGGCTCTTGTATTTCTGTTCCTATCTGGTCTAGGCTGACTGTTGGTTGCCCACAGCACCACCACACCACCACACCACCACCACCTTGACCACGGAAATTCGTTCTGTGCGCCGTCGCGCGACCAGGGCCGCATCACGGTTGATCTGCGCAGCCATGACATGCGGCCTACTTGTGGCGTCCCCCTGGACGGATGCACCGAGAGCGAAAGCGGCGGGATCTGCGACCATCGACTACGCGGCAACGCTGAGTGGCAGCAACTACTTCAACGCGCCTGACACTGCCGCCTTTGACATCACCGGGAACATGCTCGTCTCGGCGTGGATCAGACCGGACAATGCGTGCATCGCCTCGCTCAACTGCATGATCGTCAACAAGGAGAATTCGTACGAGTTCGCGATCAGGTCCGGTCTCCTCGACTATGCCCTCACTGATTCGGCCGGCAACTGGGACTGGCGCGGCACGAACGTGCCTATCAGGGCCGATGTGTGGACCCACGTTGTCTTCAGTGTGATTCGATCGACGAACACAACTCATGTCTATGTGAACGGGCGGTGGGTGTTCTCCAGCAATTCGAACGCCACGAACACGCCCACAACTGGGTACAACTCAGCCGGCGCATTCGCCATTGGCGCCCGCGAGATCGGCCCGTGGGGCTCCAGGTTCAGCGGCTCCATCGACGAAGTGCGCCTGTACAACACGGCGATCACCACCGCGACCGACGCACAGTCGATCATGAACACGTGGGGGCCCGCGAACGCGTCGGGTCTTGTCGGGTATTGGGACTTCAACGAGGGTGCCGGGTCGGTCATCGCGAACACCGTCTCCTCCCCCGCAAGCGGAACCAACCTCAGCGCGAACTCGGCACCCGCGTGGGCAGACGTCAAGACGACTACGACATCCGGTCAGTACGTGGTGACGACATTCCCCCGCAGCTACCTCACGTCGTCCGGCGGCTGGACAGTGCCCTCGGGAGTCACAAGGATCGATGCACTCGTGGTCGGCGGCGGGGGTGCCGGCGGAAACGGATCGGACAACACGGGGTATTCCGGCGGAGGTGGCGGGGCAGGCGGCGTCGCGACACTCTCCAACAGCACAGTCACACCGGGGACAGCAGTGGCGGTAACCGTCGGTGGTGGTGGCATCCGGGCCAGCAATTACGCCCAGGGCCGGCCCGCCACCTCCGGATCGGCGTCGTCGTTCGGCACCACATCCGTGCTCGGCGGGGGTGCCGGCGGAGGCAACAACTGGTTGAACTTCCAGAACGGTGCGGCGGGTGGATCGGGAGGTGGCGGCGGCACCTACAGCGGCACTGGCGGAGCCGGCACCGCGGGCCAGGGAAATGCGGGCGGAGCCGCCTCGGGTGTCTGCTGTGCCGCCGGCGGTGGTGGCGGTGCAGGCGGAGCCGGCACCAGTGCCAGTTCCGCGACAGGAGGCAACGGCGGCCTCGGCATCCAGTCGACGATCACGGGAACCGCCCTCTGGTACGCAGGCGGAGGAGCGGGCCGCGGCAGCGGCACCAACGGGTCGGCACAGAACGGGGGTACGGCGGTCAACACCAACGGAGCGGACGGCCGGGGGGCCGGCGGTGGCGGTGGCGGCGGCGGCCAGAGCAGCACATATGCGGACGCAGGACACGGCGGCAACGGAGTGGTCGTGCTCCGGTGGGCGAACCCCGTAGCAGCCGGGTCGACACAGCACTCGCTCACGTTCGACGGCTCCACCAACGGCATCGCGACCATCACGGACTCGGCGAACAGCCCCCTCGACCTGACACGGGAACTGACATTCGAGGCATGGATCAACCCCACCACGAAGAACAGCGCACCAAGGAACCTGATCGCGAAAGAGAACGCCTATCTCATCTCCATCTTCGCGTCGAATGACCAGTGGAACCCGAACCGGTTGTGCTGGGCCTTCCGCGGGGCGGGCTGGAGCTGGCAGTGCTCGAACACGACCATCACCATGTCCACGTGGACGCACCTCGCGGTCACGAAGAGCGGCACCCAGGTGTTCGTGTACCTCAACGGGGTCCTCAGCACCACCACGACGCTCGACAGCAACAACTCTGGATCCATCGCCACGAACGACAACCCTGTAGGCATCGGGAACAGACCGGCCGTCAACACCGAGACGTACACGGGGAACATCGACGAACTGCGGCTGTGGAACTACGCACGGAGCGCGGCGGAGATCGCGGACAACTACCAACGGAGACTCTCGGGCAACGTCCTGCACCTGCCGGTCGACAGCGCCGATGCCGCGTTCTCAACCGTGTCGGGCACCAACACCGTGCTCAACCGTGCGGCCCGGTCTGGTGGCGGGTTCAATGCCGTCCTCGGTTCCGGGGCCAACCTCACCACCTCGTCCACTGCCTCTGCCGACCTGAACCTCACCGGGGGGTCGCTGCGCGGATTTCTCCCGGGCGTCGACACGGCATCCTCGGGCGCATCGCTGCGCTTCAGCATCTCCACCCAGGGAGCAAAGGGGACCGTCACGGTGAACCCCCTCTCCGGTGAGTTCACCTATGTCCCCAACAGGGATGCAACCGGGTCGGATTCGTTCACCTACACCCTCACTGGTGCGAGTGGAACCACGACTTCGGCCCTTTCGGTCACTCTCCCCGACACCGGTCTCGCCTCGTCGCGCTCTTTCCTCCAGACTGCAGACGTCACCGCCACCGTGGGCGTCGCCACTTCGCTCGGCTACACAAGCCCGGTGTCGGCCTTCACGAACGGCGAGACCGTCCGGGCGACGCTGTCATCCACCTCGGGAAACCTTGCCGTGACCCTCAACGGCTCGACCATCTCGGGCGGGGCACAGAACAGCACCTCACTCTCCATCGACGGGACACAGTCCCAGGTGAATGCGGCACTGAACTCGGCCACCATCACGTCCTCCGCGGTCGCACCGTCCCGCGTCACACTCACCGTCTCGATGGCACCGACCAACCAGACGTTCGGCGGACGGACCTGGACGTACAACTCGAACGGGCACTACTACGCCGTGCTGGACAGCGGTGGGTCGTTCACCCAGCCCACCGCGGTGACGAACGCGAGGTCCATCACGGTTGGCGGGAGGCGTGCGTACCTCGCGACCATCCAGCACAGCGGCGAGAACACGACGGTCAGGGACCTCGTCCCCGCCAACAACGCGGCCTGGATCGGCGGCAGTGACTCGGCAACCGAGGGCACTTACCGTTGGGCCGGCAACGACGCCTACGGCATCTTCAGGTCGGCCGGTGCGGCGTTCCGCAACCGCTACAACAACTTCTCCGCGAACGAGCCCAACGACTCCGGTGGCAACGAGGACTGGATCGAGATCGGCAACAGCGGGACCTGGAACGACTGCGGCCCGGGCTGCAGCAGGCGCTACGCGATAATGGAAGTGGACCCGGTCTCCACCCGGTCGGTCACGAACATCGACTTCGCGAGACCGTTGACCGCCACATTGGGAGCCGCACGGAACCTCCAGCTCGGCAGCACCTTCCTCGGCACCTCCTTGTGGGGCACGAACGAGACCGTGACCGCCACGTTCACAGCGAGCGCGGGAACGGTTGCGTACACCCAGGGCTCCACCACGGTCACCGCAGGATCCTCCGGCTCCTCCACTGTCACGTTCGAGGGCGGCCGGGACGCGATGAACACGGCCCTCAACACCGTCACCGTGAATCCCCCGTCAACCGGCAGCAGCACCGTCACGATGACGTTCGGCGTGAAACGCCAGACGAGCGGGTCGTACCTGTACCTCCCCGCGACCGACCACTTCTACCTGCGCAACGCGACGACGGCGCTGCGGGACACGCACGTGACCACGGCGTCATCAACGGGCTTCGGCGGCACAACGGGTTACCTCGCGACGGTGACGAGCGGCGAGGAGTACGCCGCAGTGAAGTCCATCTCCACCACGTCGGCGCACTCCGGGGCGACGGATTCGGTGTCGGAGGGCCAGTTCAGCTGGGACGCCCCCGATGCCTACGAGATCTTCTCCGACTACGACCAACCGCTCCCCGGCTCGTACAGCTCCTTCCACCCGGCCTGGGTGGACAACTCCGGCGAGTCCCTTGTGCTGACCTTCGAGGGCGGTGAGTACTGGGACGACCAACCGCTCGCCGCCAACCCCCTGGCCGCGATCTACGAATGGACACCGATTGACACGCTCCTCACCTTCAACGTGACGACGTCGACTGCGCTCGGCGTCACGACGCCCGCCTCGGGCCTCACGACAACACTCGGGAGCGCCTACTCACTGAACGGCGCCTCCGGGGTGACAGGCGGCCTGTCCCCGTACACGTACTCGCTCTCGGGCGCCCTCCCCGCGGGTCTCAGTCTGAACACGTCCACCGGAACGATCAGCGGCACCCCCACAGTCGCGGGAGGGAGCTACCCGGTCACGCTGACGGTCACAGACTCGAACGGCGCCACGGCGAGCACGTCCTCGTTCTCCATCAGGGCGACGTCCGCAGAGTGCTCCCCCACCACCACCGTGGTGGGGGCCCACACGGTTCTCCAGTTCACCGCCACCGGATACTGCGACTGGACCGTGCCTGCAGGGGTCACGTCGATCGACATGATGGTCGTCGGGGCCGGCGCAGGCGGTGGCGGTGACGGCGGCACGGGCGGGGGCGGCGGGGCCGTCACCCGTATCGACGGACGTGCCGTGACACCGGGAGACGCTCACACGGTGCAGGTCGGTCAGGGCGGCACTGCCGGAGCCTGGGGTGTGAACGGTGGGGCCGGTGGGCAGTCGTCGCTGGCACCCCCGACGGGAGCGGCCACCATCTCGTACGGCGGCTCCGCGGGCGTGGCCGGCCCCGGCACCACCGGTGGTGGCGGCGGCTCCACGAGCGCAGGCACCGCGGGCGGGGCCGTCGGATTCGCAGGTGGCGCCGGCGGCACATCGGCCCCGTGGACGGACGGCGCGGGCGGAAGCAACGGCAGCACCGGAGCCGTCAACTACTTCACCGGCACGAATGTCGAATACGGCGGCGGCGGCGGTGGCGGCATCCTCAACGGCGGCACGTTCACCGTCGCGGCCCGGTTGGGCAATTCCGGCGGCGGAAACGGCTGTTCTGCGAACGGTGCCACGAACACCGCGGGCTCCCCGGGACTTGCCGGCCGGGGCGGCGGCGGCGGCGCCGGATGCGCAGGCAACGGAGGACGCACGGCGGGAGGAGCCGGTGGGTCCGGTGTCGTCCTCATCCGTTACACGACAGACAGCAACGACGCGTTCCCTGCCGGTGTGGGAACCGTCGCGTACCGGTACGTGGCCGACAACTACCAGACACTCGACTCGGGCAGGAAGCAGTGGGTTGATTCGTCCGGTGCCGGTCGACACTCCTCGCTCGTCGCCGGCACTCCCGCGGTGACAACCGTGACGGGCAACGGCGCGGGAGTTTCGGTGCGCGCGGTCAGCGGGGGGCTCTCCGACGGCATCAGGTTCGCGTCCTTCACGCCGACCGCAACGAACGCCTATACGTTGTTCCAGGTGACCCGGTACTCGGGTGCGACCCGCAGGCGACTGATCGACGGAACCACCACGAACTGGCTGTCGGGATACTGGAGCGGGAGCCTGGGGGTCGCATGGCACGGACCAGTCGGTGGTTGGGTGACTGCCAACGGCGGCACGAACAACGGCACCACAATGACGAACTGGCAGTTGTTCTCCGACCAGAACAACCTGTTCCGCCAGAACGGCACGAACCTCACGAAGGCGAATCCGTCCGGCATGGCCTTCGACACCCAACTCGCCATCAACGCCGGCTACTACGGCATCAGTGGTGCCGGCCTTTCCACCTACGACGAACGCTCCGATTTCAACGCCGCCGAGATCATCCTCTTCGACGGCGAGCTCACCGCGGCACAGATCCGCCGGGTGGAGAACTATCTCGCCCGCACGTACGGTCTGCGTGGCCTGAACTTCAACAACGTCAGCACGGGCGCGAACGGCGTTGGCGGGATGACGCTCGCAAAAGCAGGCACGGCCGCAACCGGCCAGTCCGACCGGCTCACCGCCACCTGGACCCTGCCGAACGACACCACCGGCATCACGGACTTCACTGTCGAGCACAAGGCGTCCTCGGCATCCACATGGACGGCCTGGCCGCATGCGGCGAGCGCCTCGATGACCTCGGCCGTCATCACCGGGCTCACAGCAGGCACCTCGTACGACGTGCGCGTCACACCGGTGGATTCCGGCGCCGCCAATCGACCGTCCGTCTCCGTGACCTCGGTGTCCACCTGGGCCGCGTCAACGGTCACCCTCGGCACGATGCCCGCCAATCCGAGAGCAGGAACCGCGTACACACTCACGGCCACGGTCACGAGCGGCGCCACGGGCACGGTTCACTTCAGAAACGGCGGCACGTCAATCACCGGCTGCACCGCGGTGACACTTTCCTCGGGAACCGCGACGTGCTCGTGGACCCCATCAACGAGCGGGCAGGCAAGCATCACGGCCGACTACAGCGGCGACTCCTCCTACCTCGCGTCGACCACAGCCAGCCCGTCAACCGCCTCCGTCTCGAACGCCCTCTGCTCCCCCACGAGCACCTCGTCGGGTCGGTTCGTGGTGATGAGGATCACGGGCACCGGGTTGTGCGATTTCGTGTCACTGCCGACCGGGGTCGAGTCGATCGACGTCCTCGTGGTTGGTGGCGGCGGTGGTGCGGGAACGAACGTGGGTTCCGGTGGTTCGGGCGGAGGCGGGTACTACCGCGAAAACCTGCCGGCCACCGCCTCATCCACCATCACCGCGACCGTGGGCGCCGGTGGCGCAGGCGGACAACAGCAGGCCGATCCGAACACCGTGTCGGCCGCCCTCGACGGGAGCAACGGCGAGAACTCCACCATCACCGTCGGCGGTGTGACATTCACCGGCACCGGCGGAACCGGCGGCCAGACGTACTGGACCGACAACAGGTGCAACGGGACGACCACCCGCAACAGCACGGCCATCAACGGGGTGGCAGGCACGGGAACGGGCGGAACCGCGCTCACCTCTGGCGCCGGTGGACTCGGTTCGGCGTCATTGAACGCCACCCCCTCATCAGGAGGGTCGGGCTACCAGAACTCGATC